>JBNLCD010000116.1:0-12064 GCA_050303635.1 Anaerolineae bacterium | reverse complement strand
TTGTTTTTTTGTGCTGTCTCGTTTAAAAACAGCGTCGTTTCTGAATTGACTGGGCAGGGCACGCTTATTTCGCGTTCCTACCACAGCTTGGTTGTTCAGTTGTTAAGGTGCTTGGGCGAGGAGTTTTCTTCTCCCCCATGACAACAAAAAACCGACTTGGACAGTCGGCACCATGACAAACAACGAATTTGCTTCATCCGTCTACGTCATCTTATAGGTGTGCCTGTCACTAATTTTTCGGTTGTCATATCTGACTTCATGCTCTCCTTGAGCTTGATGTACTCATCTGAGTATACCTCAAGCGTTCGGTTTGTCAAGCGTTTGTCTCGACCAATTTTGCGCTTATTTTGACCTCACCAGTGGCAGTTAATCTGCATGTCTGAAGTCGCGCTTTTTTAATTTGCTCACTAGGCTGTTTCCCTAGCGCCGTTGGAGTTTACGTGACTTCGCACAATGAGTCAAGGCTTTTTGCAAATTTCTTCACAAACTCGTTTTACCCCGCCTCAACCATCCCGCTTAACCACGCCTGAAACTCGTTCTAAATTGATTTTAAAATTCGTCTGAATTCTATAACTTACAGCAAGACTTAAGATTCTTTGGTGTGTTTTGCAAAGAAGTTTAAACTGCCTATAATTGAATTTAGAATGAGGTTATTTATGATTTAAGACTTAAAAGTTTGCTACACCAAAAAATTATTTGTAATTACTAACAAAACACAGTAACCCCCGCATTCATTTTGAACAGCATAATGTCTGTCTACTTATTCAACATTGTCACCTTATATTCTTAATTATTTATAGAGACAAGCAACTATTCATTAAGTAATGGAATACGTCACGCTCATGATTAGTCATCAATCTATTCGCGAAAATGCTGAGCGAAAATATCAAAATTTTCTTCAAGCATTCTTATTGTTTAATGATAAAGATCTTCACACTCAATTTTTCCCCATAGAAATTTCTCTGGGTTTACCACCCCAAAATATAAAGCTCTTCCATAAGCAAGTTAAACTGCTCAAAGATAATCAATCCGCGGGCTATACGCTTCGTTTTAAACAAGAAAAAATCGGTGATACAGACAACCTGAATGTTCCAACACACGCTATTATCAAAAATCGGGAAGACTATATACGTTTAATAGATAAGGAAGATGACTTCGCTAACTTTGTCTATGATGTCAATTGTATTGGCCATAATTTAGGCATTTATCCTTGGATGCGTGACAATATAGATACTATTATAGAAAATGCGGGTCATTGGGAAAAAATTGTTCAAATCTGCGATTATTTTAAGACCAATCCACAGCCTAATTGCTATTTACAACAACTGCCTATTCCTATTATTGATACCAAATTTATTAAGAAGAATCTACCAATCGTCGATTCCATGCTCAAACATGTGTTATCTGAAGACATATTTGATCCGGAAGCGGAGACATTTGAAGAACGGTATGGTGTGCTAACACCACCGCCCCGTATTCGCTTTTCCGTTCTTGATCAGACACTTTTTGATTATTTGGATTTACCATTTAATGATATTGATGTCTCCAGTCTGCAAATTCAGGAATATCCCTTAAATGAGCTAAGCCAAAATCGCTGTATTATTGTTGAAAACCAAGTATCATACTTAACCCTGCCTGTATTGCCGGGGACTTTTGCCATTTTCGGGAATGGCATGGATGTACTGAGGGTTCGTTCAATTAAGTGGATCAAAGATTGTCCAGTTTATTACTGGGGTGATTTGGACATTCAAGGATTTTATAGTTTATCGAGACTACGCAAATACCTACCGCATGTAAAATCTCTTTTAATGGATGAGGAGACGTTACATCTTCATGAAGACTTTTTAATAGAGGGTAATACCGAATCATATAAGAAGTTAAAACACCTTAATCCAGAAGAAGAACGTGTTTTTAATTATCTTAAGGGAACAAACCAACGTTTAGAACAAGAACGACTTGATGAGAACTATGTGTTGCATCAACTTGAGTACCATTTATTTGGGAAAAAATAATTTTTTAAAGGAAACTTGTGCAAAATATCCGAATAGCTTGACTCTTTAATGCGAGTTCGTTACTATTGCGAACATAACCTGAACAAC
Organism: Anaerolineae bacterium; assembly: GCA_050303635.1. Taxonomy (GTDB): domain Bacteria; phylum Chloroflexota; class Anaerolineae; order Aggregatilineales; family J027; genus JAKEEQ01. The sequence continues at coordinate 9,965 of JBNLCD010000116.1, read as the reverse complement.
TACATATACACTACTCATCAAGAGCGGGGGAGAGATCGGCTCGTAGAACCCGCGGCAACCCCGTTAAGTGTGGCAACTTAACGGAAGGTGCAAAATCCGACAGTGTTTGTTCTGCAAAGATGAGGGATAGCCAACCACTAATTTGTGACTGATTATACCCCCTCACTACGAGGGGGTTTTTTGTTACAAGTCAACACTTCCCACTGAACAAACGCCTGATAACCGTATTTCGAGAAGAAACATTATAATCTAACGGGAGAATTTGGCGTGTTTGAAACAGAAAATAAAGGCTTCAGTACTAAAGCAGTTCACGGCGGCGTTCGTAATACCCGCGCTGGCCAAACTATTGCAACCCCCATTACTCAGACAGCGATGCATACTTTCCGCGATGGCGAAGATCTACGCGATTTTATGCACCAAAAAACGTGGGGTGAAGGCACGGGCGGTCATGCTGAATATGGACGCTACGGCAATCCATCTGTCCATGCTGTTGAACAGAAACTCGCGGCCTTAGATGGTGGCGAAGATGCTTTACTATTCGCTTCGGGCATGTCTGCTATCACAACATTACTCTTAGCCAGCTTATCAAGTGATACCCATATTGTCATGACGGATGACTGTTATCGCCGGACACGTCAATTCGGATTAACTTTCCTCCGCCGCTTTGGTATTACGACCACGGTTGTCCCCGCTGGCGATTACGACGCCATTGAAGACGCCATTATCCCCAAGAAAACACGTTTCCTGATTTCAGAAAGTCCCACCAATCCCTATTTGCGTCTAGTCGATATGGAACGCCTGGTTGAAATTGCGAAAGCACATAAAGTGCGCACGGTCATTGATGCCACATTTGCCACACCCATCAATCAACAACCGTTAGCTTATGGAATTGATTATGTGGTCCACAGTGCCACCAAATATTTGGCAGGTCATCATGATTTGCTGGCAGGCGTCATTGTTAGCTCCAAGCCGCGCATTGATGCTTTACGCGAAGCCCAAGGTGTTCTCGGTGGGGTTTTAGCTCCGCAAAATGCCTTTCTTTTAGAACGTGGTCTTAAAACTTTAGCACTTCGGGTTGAACGTCAAAATCAGAATGGACAAGCCATCGCTGAATTCTTAGAATCACACCCACAGATTGAGCAAGTTTGGTATCCCGGTTTGCCGTCCCATCCCGATCATGAACTCGCCAAGCGCCAAATGTCTGGTTATGGCGGCGTAATTAGTTTTACAGTGGCGGGTGATGATGCAACAACAGCTAAATTCATTGATGAACTCACTATTCCGTATATTGCACCGAGTCTCGGTGGCACCGAAAGTTTGATCGAACAACCGGCCATCATGTCCTATTATGAAATGGACAGTGAAGATCGTCTCAAGTTGGGTATTCCAGATAACTTAGTTCGTTTTGCGGTCGGCATTGAAGATACCGAAGACTTGCTTGCTGACTTTGAACAAGCACTCGCCAAGATTGGACAAGTTGAATGGGCGCTGAAGTAAAATGTTTTGCCCCGGCCACCTTTGCAAATTTAGGGGTTGGCTTTGATATTTTAGGCATGGCTGTTGCGGGTTTAGGCGACGTCGTGACCCTCCGTAGCATTGAAAACGATACTATTGAAGTAACAAAAATCACAGGGGATGGTGGGCGCTTGCCCACCGACCCCACCAAAAACACCGCCGCTATATCCGCCAATTACGTACGGCAACAACTCGGCATTACCACCGGTATTTCGATTGAAATTGAAAAGGGTTTACCACTGGCCAGTGGTTTAGGCAGTAGTGCCGCCAGTGCAGTTGCCGCCGCCTATGCCGCGAACGAATTATTTGGCAATCAATTAAGCACTAAAGAACTTCTGCCCGCAACCCTTGAAGCCGAAGCCGCGGTAAGTGGTCGTCATGCTGATAATGTTGGACCGGCTTTATTGGGTGGCATTTTATTGATTGGTGGAATTGAACCAGATGAACTTTATTCACTGCCGATTCCAGCTAATTTACACTTGGCCTTGGTGACCCCCGATGTTGCCGTGCCAACTGTTGAAGCCCGCGCGGTTTTACCGAAACAAATTCCGCTGAAACAAATGGTTCATCAAAACAAATCGGTCGCCCTATTGATGCATGCTCTATATACCAATGATTTAGAATTATTGGTTGAGGCCATGACTCAGGATGAAGTGATTGAACCTGCGCGGCAACATTTGATTCCTCATTTCTATCAAGCGCGTGAAGTTGCGTTGGCGAATGGGGCCTTGGGCATGGTGATCAGTGGGGCCGGACCTACGCTTGGAATTTTGACAGATAATGCCACGACCGCCCAAATTTGCGGCCAAGCTGTGCAAGCTCTATACGACCAATCTGGCATCACCGCGCGGTTACATGTTGCTCAGCCAGATCAACATGGAGCACGGTTGGTCAATTGATTTGTTTTCAAGTATTGACACACCGCTAAGCATTTGTATAATTCCACATAGTTAAGCCCTGGTGGCGGAATGGTATACGCGGCAGGTTGAGGGCCTGTGTCCTTATGGACGTGGAGGTTCGAGTCCTCTCCAGGGCAAAATAAAACCGACAGATTATTCTGTCGGTTTTTTTGTTGTCTGATTATCATTCACTAGAATTGCGCGAATAATACCTAGGGTTTGCGTGCCGATCAGCGCTAAAATCGCTAACCAAACTGCTTGCTGGCTTCGGCTATCTTCAAGCGCTCGATTTTTCTTAGACGGTTTAATGATTTCAATCTGGTGCGGTTCTTTCAAATAGCTAAATGGATCGCCACCTTTAGCGATGATAGAAGCCGCTTCACCCGGTGACATGATATCTGGTCGATACGGTTCATCACTGATTAAGCGTAAGGCCACCGCTTTTTCAGTTGAAGTTCGAATACTTTCGACTTTAGCTTTACGGCTATTCAATACGTCATAAACATAAAGTTCACGCACCAAAACCATAATCACGGCAACGAGTGGCACAGCCAAAATAAGTCCTAAGAAACCAAAAAGAACACCCGCCGCAATTTGAGTCACAATCACAACAGCCCCCGGCATGTTCAACGTTTGCTTGACAATACGCGGAGTCAATATATTGGATTCAATTTGTTGCAGAACCAGATATAACAAAATCACAAAGATGATTTTGTCAGGTGCGGAAGCCAATGTGAAAATGATGGCGAAAATAATGTCAATCGTTGCGCCGAATGTGGGAATAAATGCCAATATACCGGCGATGACACCAAGGGCTAAAGCATTTGGCACGCCAATGATGATAAGCCCCAGCACGGTCGCAATGCCGATAAACCCCATCGCGAAAACCTGGGAGGCCAACGAGAGACTAACGGCATTGAAAAGTGCATTCATCACCTCAAGAGCACGGGCGCGATAGGTCCGTGGCACTAAGGTTAATATGCCCTCAATGTAGATGTTGGGTTCCAGCAGAATAAAAATAGAGAGGGTCACAACGACAAAAATATTCGCAACCACCCCGCCCACATCTGATAAAAAGGGGAAGATACTTCTGGATGCCGCCCCGGCTTGAGAAACAACAAAATCAACGATTTCGTTTTCGCTGACAATTTCGCCTGAGCCAATCCCCGGCAGGAATCCTGTATCTTCTGCAAAATCATTATACGAGATTTGGGCGTCTTCAATCGCGGTGGGTAGTTCTTCCACAAGATTGGTAATCTGGGAAATAAAAATAGGCACAATTGCAACAATGATGAGTGTCGCAATAATGATGACACCAATCAATGTTGCTAAAACTGCGCCACCACGTGGAAACCCTCGTTTTTCCAAAATTGAGACTGGTTTGGAAAGCGCGACTGCAATAATTGCTGACAAAAAGGTCAACATCAATGCGCCACGTAACTCCCAAATAGCTAAGGCAAATGCTACGATCAGAAGTGTAATCAACACTCGCTGAACATATTCACGCGTGCTTAACCCCACCATTTTCACCCCAGTGCTAAGTCAGCAGATAAAATAGGATATGTCTTTTATTTCTATTCGCCTAATTAACCAAGAAATGGATGGTTACGACATGTTACCTGCTAAACTTCAATACTTCCGGACAACAATAACACCAGAAAGCTCAGAATACTGACAATTAGAAATAGACCAACTGACAGAAACATGCGCTCAACGGCGTTCATCCCGAATAGTAAATCATCTTCTTCCTCGATGACCCGACCATAACTACTATCGGCAAATGGATCGTCTTCGGCTGATTCCAATGCTTGTTTACGAAGATCTTCAAGACTCATTGTCTACTCTCCTTAAAAATAATCATATAAGCCATTATATACAATGAGTCTACCTAGCACCAATCAGTTCGGCAAGGTAGTCTCTATGAAGCTGGTTATAAAGTCCAATATGCTTAGTCAAACCGTGGGCGACCAAGTGTCCAACCACTAATTGACGAGAGGGTTACGCGCCAATAAGGAAATTCACCTTTCATTGACCAACCTTCAGGCGTAATGATATCCACATCTTTGAGATGGATAAATGTATTTTCGAGTCGTTCACCTTCGTCTTCATCAGGATAGATTTTTTCACCTAAGTCACGGAAATAACTACTCAAGGCCACAAGTTCTTCACGCGGAATATGCGGTGAACTGCGTTCAATACCTTTGGAGATCGCCACACCCAATTCCTCTAAATATTCATTTCCGCCGACAATCGTTCCGGCAATTACCGCACCATTGCATAACACCGTTATATGAAAACTGGCGGCACCTTTATTTGCCATTGAAACTAAGGTTGTTAACAGCCCATCTGGTTCTTGCCAACTTGCTGAAGTCATGTGACTAATCCTTTTCGACCAAACTTGCTAGATAATTTGGATTTGCAACGATTAATTGTTCTTGTGTCGACTGCACAAGATGTTCAAAAAGTGCTTGTTTTGTTGCGGGCTCATCATAAGTCCCGTTTTGAATTTCAAGGCAGAGCATTTTGTTCCGTTCTTGCAGGGCTAGCCTAACGCTATCCGTTGGAAGCTCAACATGCTGACCTTGTAGATTGTTTAGTCGTGTCCATTCGCTTATTTGGTGTTGTTCGCGATGCTTAAGATCACGACTGACTATTTTCAATAAATTATTGGCGACAAGTGTTTGAAAATATAATTTTCGATTACTTTTAATAGTTGGGACAACTTCATGACTTAAGTGCCCAATGACAGCCTCTAATAATTCTTCAATCTCAGGACGATCATACATTGCACTATATCCTAGATTATCTTTTATGACTAAAAAGTTTATTGAGATATGGAATAGCAGTTATAGTGTAGTATAAGAGGTGTTCTCGTGGGGAGCAAATTTTCACAACAAAAGTATTTATAAATAAAAATTTGAGTTAATTTTTGGAAATATCCAAATTTTGAACAATAGCCATATTCGTGATAATACGGATTATCAGGAATCTAAAACAAAATAACAAAAACACGCCACCAAACGGCTTTAAAATGGCTATATGATGGGATTATAGAGCATTAGAATACAGATTTGCCGTTGTAGGCACGGCACGATAATCAGTTGCTAGCCTGAATCTTTCGTGGAAAAATTTTTGACCATGCAACTCATTGCAATTTACGGCGAGCTACATGGTCAAGCTTATTTAATTAGTCTTTCATTTCAAGGAAATCAGCCATGATGCGTTTTTGTCCATGCTTGGCAAAAACGACCTCAACTTCTTCGATATCCGCCATCACCGTGCTCTTAACCACAATCCCTTCGCCAAACTTAGGATGAATCACTTGCTGACCAGAACGAAAGGTTCCCGGCGTTTTCTTTTTCTTCTTCTTGGCGGGTAATTTGACAATCTTGTCGGCATAAGGATTCCACGTCGTTTCTTCTTGATAGCTGTTAGCAGATGAATTTTCGTTATAGCCAACATGCCCTTCAACAACGTCTCCGGGTAGATATTCAAGGAAATGGGAAGGCTCACTCACATCATAGGTTCCCCATTTCATGCGGCGGAACGCATTGAGCAAATAGAGACGATCTTTAGCGCGGGTAATTCCCACATAGATGAGGCGACGTTCTTCCGCCATTTGTTCAGGATCTTGCGCGGCACGCCAATGTGGAATGAGCCCTTCTTCCATCCCAATGATAAAGACGACTGGATATTCGAGCCCTTTGGCAGAGTGTAAAGTCAACATCGTGGGAGCCAGCGTATCTGCTTTGGCTAGTGTATCAACATCGGCCACAAGCGCAACTTTTTCCAAAAATTGACCTAAACTCAAATCTTTATCTTCGGCGGCAACCCGTTTTAGTTCGGCGAGGTTTTCTAGTCGCTCTTCACCTTGCGGGGTTTGATCGTTATGCAGAAAATCCCAATAACCCGTTTCATCCATCACGGCATCAAGAATATCCATCGGCGATTTTTCAGCATAGGATAATAAATCATAGACCATATCCGTAAATTTATTGAGCGATCCCTTAGCTCGGCCATTCAATGGACTATCGTCATTACCTTCGTGCAAGGCTTCAAGTGATTCCCAAACACTGCCATCCCGCAAATTCGTCCACGCCAACAAATCTTCAATGGTTTTCTTGCCGATACCGCGCGGCGGCACATTAATAATGCGGGCCATACTCACCCAGTCATGCGGATTATAGACCACCCGCATAAAAGCCAGCGCATCCTTAATTTCTTTACGTTCATAGAAGCGCGTGGCGCCTACGAGTACATAGGGCAAACCCGCTTGGATAAAACTTTCTTCCAATGCCCGTGATTGCGCATTCATGCGATACATAACCGCGAAATCTTCAGGCGCATATTGGCCGCGATTGGTTAAGTCAGTAATCGTGCGCACCACAAAATCCGCCTCGTCCCGATCATCATAAGCTTCATGGACCATAATTTTCTCGCCATTTTGACGGGAACTATAAAGCTTACGCGGAATATGGTCATGATTGTGGCGGATAACGGCTGTCGCCGCATCTAAGATGCCTTGATGCGAACGATAATTTTCCTCAAGTAAAATTTTGATAGGTTCAAAATCAGATTCAAAGCGTCGTACATTGCGATAATCTGCGCCCCGAAAAGCATAAATACTTTGATCAGGGTCGCCCACCACAAAAATGCGTTGATGACCACTTGCCAATAATCGTACTAATTCATATTGGGCAGTATTTGTATCTTGGAATTCATCCACCAATAAATGCATATAATGTTTTTGATAGCGTTCTAGTACCAGTGCATTATCTTGTAGAAGGCGGACGGTATTCACCAACAAATCATCAAAATCCATCGCATTGCTGGTAATCAATGTATTTTGATATGCTTCATAAGCGCGTTGGGCAATTTGATCTTTATAGGTATGCACCGGAAATTCTGCCGGCGAAAGCAATTCATTCTTGGCACTCGAAATCTGGGCTAACACACTGGCGGGTGTAACTTTTTTGGGATCTTGTTGCAGATTAATCAAAATCTGTTTCATAACCGCCCGTTGGTCGGAGGTATCATAAATCGTAAAGGAGGATTGATAGGGCGTATAACGTGATTCGCGGCGTAAAATGCGTGCGCAAATACTATGAAATGTCCCTAATGTTAGTCGATGGGCTGAGCGGGTCACTAATTTACTCACCCGATCTTCCATTTCACGGGCGGCTTTGTTCGTGAAAGTTACCGCTAAAATACCTGCCGCCGGTACATGATATTCTTCCAATAAATATGCAATACGATGCGTCAACACCCGTGTCTTGCCACTCCCCGGTCCCGCGATAACAAGCACAGGCCCTTCCGGGGCGCTGATAGCCTCAGCTTGGGCTGGATTCATCCCCTCAATCAGATGACTCATAGTCAATTTTTCTCCGTAAATTTATGATGATTTTTGCTGAAATTTATTGTAATGGGACTACCGTTGCATTGCGAGATGCATCTCAAGATATGGAAAATCATGTGCCGAAAATAGGGAAGTTAAGACAAATTGAGGTAAACTTGGCGACAAAATATTGTATTTACTGGTAATTTAACTAGATAGAAATGAATAAAGATGCAAGGTACGCGATACGAACTTATTGAACAACTAGGCGTTGGCGGCATGGGCGAGGTTCATCGTGCTCATGATCGTTTAATGGACGAAACCGTTGCTTTGAAACGCGTACTTGTTCCACCTGATTTCCTCCAATTTAATACCCGCACCGACGATGACGATTTGCTCGTGGCCTTAGCGCGTGAATTTAAAGTTTTAGCCTCATTGCGCCACCCCTATATTATCAGTGTGCTGGATTATGGTTTTACTGAAGAGCGCATTCCCTATTACACAATGGAATATTTACCAAACTCGATAAGTATTCTCAATGCCGGGTTACATAGTGATACCACCGGGAAAATTGATCTGATTATTCAGCTTTTGCAAGGGCTCGCTTATTTACACCAGCACGGTCTCATTCATCGCGATCTAAAACCTGCCAATGTCATGGTGGTGAATGAGCAAGTCAAAATCATCGACTTTGGTCTAGCGATGGAACCGAAGCAAGCCCAATCTGCCGCCGGCACGCTAACCTATATCGCTCCGGAAATTTTCACAGGAGGGACCGCTAGTTTCGCTTCAGATTTGTATGCGGTGGGCCTCATGGTCTATCAACTCTTTATGCGAAAATATCCTTTTGATACATCTCAGCGGGTCAGCCAGTTGATTGATGATATTACGAATCAACCCATTGATTGCAGTGGTTTGCCGGAGCACATTCGACCTGTTGTTGAAAAACTTTTGGCCAAAAATCCAGAAGCACGATATGCCAGTGCTTATGACACACTGGAAGCATTCAGTCAAGCGATTGGAGATCCCATTCCGTCCGAGTCGGCGGCCATTCGGGAAAGTTATTTGCAGGCTTCAAAATTTGTGGGGCGGAGTGCTGAGTTCGACACCTTACAACGTGCGCTCCATGCTATGCTCACAGGTCCTTCTCAGTTTTATTTAATTGGTGGGGAATCCGGGGTTGGTAAATCGCGGCTTGTTGAAGAACTTCGCACCCATGCCTTAGTTGAAGGAGCCATTGTTATTCATGGCCAAGCAGTGGCGGGCGTCGGCTTGCCGTTTCAAATCTGGCGTAATCTGGCGCGACGCTTAGTTATCAATGAGACTTTGGATGACACGCAGGTCAGCATCCTCAAAGATCTTGTGCCGGATATGGCACAGTTACTACAACGTCCCGTTCCCGATGCGCCCGAACTTACCGGGAAAGCTTATCAAAACCGTTTGATTAGTACCCTACTTGATCTTATTAAGTCCATTGAGCGCCCACTCCTTATTATTCTCGAAGATCTGCAATGGACGGTGGAGAGTTTATTGCCACTTCAACAAATCCTGAATACACAGGAACAATACAACAAATTGATGATTATCGGCACATTCCGCAATGATGAACGCTCAGATTTGCCAGATGAATTACCAGCTATGCAGACGATTAATTTAGCTCGTTTGGAAGCCGATGCCATTGCTGAACTCAGTAAAGCGATGCTTGGTCAAACAGGACAAGATCCCGCAATTGTTGAGTTTTTGGTCAAAGAAACAGAAGGAAACACCTTTTTTATGGTCGAGGTGGTACGCACGCTGGCCGAAGAAGTTGGTCGCCTGCGAGATGTACGCCCCGGTGACTTGCATCAAAATATTTTAACGGGGGGTATGCACCAAATCCTCCAAAATCGTTTAGTCAAGATTCCGAGCGATTATCAGCCTGCTTTACGATTTGCGGCTCTCATTGGGCGGCAAATTGATGAGCAACTGCTCCATATCATCCTGCCTGAAATTGATATTCAAGATTGGCTCTATCAATGCGAAATCGCTTTGGTTCTACAGGTTGAGGACAATCGTTGGTTGTTCGCCCATGATAAATTGCGGGAAGCGGTTGTTACGGATATCACGTCAGTAGAATTGGCGCAATTACATCGCCACATTGCTGAAGCTATGGAAGCCGTCTATTCTGGTCAAATGGCTTATCAAGAAGTCTTGCTCTATCACTGGCAAATGGCTGA
>JBNLCD010000115.1:0-12214 GCA_050303635.1 Anaerolineae bacterium | reverse complement strand
CGTAAGGTATTATTAGGCTCGTATAATCCATACCTAAATCCCGGAAATAAATGGAAATAGCTATTAAAACCATCAATCGCAATGATGACTAGAAATGAGGCAAAGACTAATCCTATTTTCCAGTGTGGCAAACGCATGGCACGGGCTCGACCAGTTACAACATAGGCACTAAAACCAGTCATCACTCCCAAATAAATCCCCGTACAACGGGCACAGAGTGGCAAGGGTTCACCATAAGCAGAAAATGAACGTTCAGGAATGCGGTGACAGATCGCATAACCCACCGCATCTGCTTTACCAAGAGCACCAGCCGGTGTCGCAAAGGTCCAGACACCTAAAATAGTGAAAGATATAATGATCATCCCAATGACAAGCCAACGCGGCATGGGTGGAATCTGTGGGTAGGCAGAGGCAGAAGAATCTTGCATCAAAAAATTTTCCTAGAATTTATGAATAAGCACCTCATTATTATAGCATGGTAGCCTGTCTTAAGCTGACAGTTTAGATTCTTTTCAGATGAGTTTTAGATATTAAAATAGTTTTGTGAAAAACTATGTATACTTAATAATCCGAATATGGATATAAGAATTAGGCTTGAAGGGGGAGTCATGTCACATCAATATTTACCAGAAGCGCGCGCTGAATGGAACAAAGCACGGCGCAAGGTCATGTGGTCAAATATTGTAAGCTTTCTCCAGCGGGATAATAGCGAACTCATGAATTTTAATGAGGTGGCGCAACGCCTCAATCTGAAACATGCCGTCTATCGCGGTGTCCAAGTTGTACCGTTAGAGCGCATTGTAGGCAGTGTAGGTCGTTATCAAGATTTTACGGATAGCTTTTTGCCACGAAGTGCGGAGATGGGCGAACGTTGGGCAAATGTTGCAACCTTACAGCTTGATGGCCGCAGTCAAGGATTCCCGCCGGTTGAAATCTACAAAATTGGGAAATGGTATTTTGTCAAAGATGGGCATCATCGTATCTCTGTCGCCCGTCAATTGGATTTACCAGATATAGAAGCCTATGTCTGGGAATATGCTCAGCCTGAATTGGATGTGCGCGATTCGAGCAATCTTGATGAAGTTCTTTTGGGCTGGGAGTATCAGGACTTTATTAATCAAACAAAGCTCGATGAACTTCGCCCTGATCATGATTTTCAAGTTACGGTGCCGGGGGGCTATCATCAAGCATTAACGCAAATATCACATTATCAAAGTGTGCTTAGCAAAATTGATAAGGAACCTATTGCTTATCAGGATGCGGTTACGGCTTGGTACGATATGGTCTTTGAGACATTGGTTCATCAATTACGCGAATCGGGGATTTTCGATTTATTCCCGAATCGGACATCTGCTGACTTTTTTGTCTGGATTACGCGTTATCGTGAAAAACTTGAAGATGAATACGGTGAAAAACTGTTTATTCAAGATGTTGTTCACGAAGTCAAAAAACAACATGCTGGTTTTTGGGGTTGGCTCAAGCGCCTCTGGCAAAAAGCCGAAGGCATTGAGTAAACATCAAAAAAGAGCTTTCTAAATTTTAGGAAGCTCTTTTTTCTTTTATGATTGTTTCGTAAAGCTTAGATCATGCCGGAAACGGCGTCACGTTCGCTTTGTAATTCGGCTTCAGTGGCGTTGATTTTTTCTTGGGCATAGTCACTGATTTCGAGACCAGCCACAATTTCAATACTACCATCAGCATTGGTGCGCATCGGGAAGGAATAAATCAAGTCTTCATCGACACCGTAGGGATTCCCAGCCGAATAAGTACCTACACTGTACCAATCGCCTTCGGGGGTTGGATTGATGATGCTACGAACCGTATCGATCGCGGCATTTGCGGCACTGGCGGCTGAACTCTTACCACGTGCTTCAATAATAGCCTTACCACGTTGTTGAACGGTCTTGAGGAAGTCATTTTCAAACCAATCACGGTCACCAACGACGTCCAATGCTGATTTGCTATTAACCAAAGCTTCTTCAAAGTTGGGGAATTGTGTTGCACTGTGGTTACCCCAAACTGCGAGGTTGCTGACTTCAGCGACTTTGACGCCAGCTTTGTCAGCAATTTGGCTCTTCGCGCGATTTTCATCGAGGCGAGTCATGGCAAACCAACGGTCATTCGGAATATCAGGAGAATTCTTCATACCAACAAAAGCATTGGTATTGCAGGGATTACCCACCACCAAAATACGGACATCGTCCGCGGCGTTATCATTGAGAGCCTTACCTTGGCCCACAAAAATACCACCATTGGCTTCTAGCAAATCTTTACGTTGCATGTCTGCAGTGCGTGGACGGCTTCCTACGAGAAGTGCCCAATTTACGTCTTTAAAGGCAACATTCGGGTCGTCAGTGGCAATAATGTCATGAACGAGCGGGAACGCGCAGTCGTTAAGTTCCATCACGACACCCTTGAGGGCGTCCAATGCCGGGGTGATTTCCAAAATTTGCAAAATAATGGGTTGATCAGCACCAAAAGTTTCGCCATTTGCGAGCCGGAATAATAAACTGTAGCCAATTTGACCAGCGCCGCCTGTCACGGCTACACGGATTGGTGATTTCACTGTAAGCTCCTTAAAATAGATTATAAAATCACTTGCTTAAACTCTAGTCAGTGTACCGAGATTCGTGTGAATTACAATCCCTTAGTGCAAAATATCACAGCTATTCAGGACAGTTATCATGCCCAATAAATATGAAGTCCCCTTTGCTCAGGCCAGTTTGACGTTTGAAGTGCCGACTGGTTGGTCGGTAGACGTTGCCGAATCAACCACCGATGCACAACCCCTGTCATCTCAAGAAATTGAAAAACGATTGACTGATTTCGCGAAAGAATTGCTGGCCAAGCATGATCCGTCGCATAAATTGATTTTTGTCTTCACAGATGCGACGCGGGCGAGCCCCGATCAAACTTTGCTAGAGCCGATTGTGCGTTATTTGGAACCCCATCAACTCCATATGGAATTTCTATGTGCGATTGGGATGCATCGTCCGTCAACAGAAGCAGAAAAACGGGCTAAGTTAGGCGATTGGATTGTCGATCATTTTCCAGTCTATGATCACAATCCCCAAGAAGTGATGCAAATCGGGGAAATTGAAGGCGTACCTGTCGAAGTGAATCCGCATGTGTTGGAAGCAACGGTGATTGGTGTCGGTGTTGTTGAACCGCATCAATATGCAGGTTATAGTGGCGGGGCAAAAACGGTGGTGATTGGTTGTGGCGGGGCGAATACCATTGGCATTACACATGGGGTACGCTTTTTAGATGATGATGATACGCGTTTAGGTAAAGTTGCAGGCAATCCCTTTCAGAACTTTTTACGCCAAGCCGGTGCGTTGATTGGTCAATCTTGGGCCGTGAACGTATTGCTCTCGGCTGATTACGAAATTTTAGATTTAGTAGCCGGTCGGCCTAATGATGTGCATGATGAATTGGTCGCCAAAGGTCGACAACTCTATGAAGTTCAAGTGCACCATGGTGAATATGATGTGGCCGTCGCGGGGATTGGTGCACCCAAAGATGTGAATTTGTATCAGGCGACGCGGGGTGCAACCTATTTGGGTTTGAGTGCCAAACCTGTCATTCGGCGCGGCGGTGTTTTGATTGTGCCTGCTCCATTACCTGAAGGTGGTGGCCAAGGTCGAGGTGAGCGTAATTTCATGCAGATGATGCACCGTTTTGGACCCACCCGTGAAATGATGGGTTATTTGCGCGAAACGGGTTTTCGTCCGGGTGATCAACGCGCGTTTATGGTCGCCAAACTACGTCAATACTATCGGCTGATTATGGTAGGATCACCGAAACAGTTGGTATTTGAGGCGAATCTCGATCACGCCGAAACAATGGCTGAAGCGTTTTATGCCGCGCAAAAGATGGTTCGGACGGATACCCCCAAACTCTTAATTGTGCCGCATTCCTTGCAAACACTTCCTGTCCAACTTGCCAATGAATAAGGTGAAATTTCTATGCTCGGTCTATGGCAGAAAGATATGTGCGGTTATTCAACGAACTAAACTGGCACCAAAGATAATCTCTTTGTCGCCATCGTTGATGATCTGGATATTATTGCCTCTGGCTTAGGCGATAGTGACCTGTTCACCGCTATTGTGCGCTCCATTCGCTAAATTTAGCTACTAATCTAAACAAGCGTGAATACTCTCTAGTAGGTTTCATGCTTGTTTGCATTTTTAGCGGCGACGACCAGATGTTCCACCACGATAATCAGGCGCTTGAATGAGATGAATCTTACAAATACGAGTATCCGCTAGTCGACTGACAAAGCTACCCTCTAAATCATCCAAATTCGTGCCAGATTTGGTAATGACGGTTGGCAATTGAGCCAGATAACGATAATCCAAAACCTGAAGTAGTTTTTCGCGCGCCCACGGTGTAGCCGTCTGCAATTGGAAATGATCGAGCACGAGCAACGGGATATTCCGAATTTGCTTAAATCGTTTATCCAGTGATTGGGTAGAATTCGGACTAAATGCTGAGCGGAAATAATCCATCAAATCCGCCACAGTAACTAAAATCACTTCACCACCTTGTCCATAGACATGATTAGCAATTGAGGCCGCCAAATGGGTTTTACCTGCGCCGTGTCCCCCTAAGAACATCAGCCAACCATTCGGATTCATCGCAAAATCTCGTGCATATTTGTAAGCACGACTCAAATTATCGGCAACTTCGGGCGGTAAAGTTTGTGCACGGAAGTCAAATTCGTCAAAGGTCAGATGTTGATACAAACGCATATTGGTAAGTTCGTTGCGCTCTTGAATATCACCCCCACGGCGATAATCGGGAAAATCCATATAGAAACCCGTGACCAGCGTATTATCCACCAAACGGCTTTGTAAACGTGGGTCCATCGCCTCAATATCAACATTGGTGGTGATGACTGTGGCCAAATGCTTTACATAACGATGATTGAGCAACTGGAAGAGCTTTTCGTTGGCCCACGGGGTAGGACTTTCACTCCCCAGATCATCGAGCACCAATAATTCCACATTTTTAACACGCTCAAAAAGTTCATCATAATCCACGTCATTGGATGGCGCGTAAGTTTGACGTAAATGGTCCAGCAAATCAGGTACTGTTAAAAACAGTACAGGATGACCCATTGCCAAACGATGATGACCAATCGCGGCGGCCAGATGCGTTTTACCCGTGCCATAGCCCCCTTTGAGCAATAACCATTGATTGGCGGGATTAGCGGCATAATTCAAAGCAAAATCGGCAATCGAGCGCAAATATTGATTTTGTTCAGCGCTGAGCCAATCAAGTCGCACCTGAAAAGTCTCAAAACGCAAATCGGTATACGCATCCAAATTGCTCATTTGGTGCAGTTTTTGGCTATAACGTTGAGTTAGTTTATCCTGCTGACAAATACAGGGCACGACTTTGCCGTAATCAGGATGACCTTCGGGCACATTGCGTTTCACCATCAACATGCCCTCACAGATCGGACAAACCTCATCCTTGGCTTTAGGTGCCGATGATGTCGGAGTAGTCTTCTTCTGCGGAGGACGCATGTCGTTGAGTATGTTGCCCAGAGAGTCCGTCATTGTTTTCTTTTCCTTCACGATGCCAGCGTTCCAAGATGCCGTTAATATAGCGCCAGTTGCGGATATTCCGTTCAACCGCAATATAGAGTGCTTCAATCAACCACGCTTGCGGATAGTCTTCTTCAGCCGAGCGTAATTGATCGGCGATATAAGGTGTAATGGAGCCAATATTTTGCTCATAGAGCACGAAAATATTTGGGCGTTCGACAATGAGTTCGATGGGGCGTTTCGTCGTGCCCGGTAACCAATCACCTTGTTCAATGGCTTTGACCGCATTGCGCCCGTTCACAGTATTCATGAAATAAACTTCTTCGGTTTGATTTTGCAGGTGTAACGTTACATGTAATAACGTACCACGGGTTACGGCCCGCAACAATGCATCTTGTAATATTTGAGTTTGTTGTGCTTCTGATACATCTAAACTAGCTAAAAGCACCGTATCATTCAGCATCTCCGTGAGGCGGACATAGCGATATTCGCCTTCTTGCTGTTGGAGTGCCCAAAAACAATACAGTGTAACCTTTAATTCTCCGAGATGGTCAATTTGAGGTAATAACTCACTGAAAAATTGACTCGGAACAGAAATCAGGGTAGTTTTACCCGGCGGAAACCCGTTAAATCCTTGCAAAATTGTATTCAACCTATTTGTGCTAAGTAGCTAAGAAGTGTGTTTTCATTATAGCAGGTTGTCACAAGTCCTGAAGTAATTTTTCGGATAGAATTCGCGCTCAGAGACAGTTATTCCTCATTACGCGTTTTAATCTTCTATTAAACTTAGACTTGCCAGAGTGCCCAGTTTTGATTACCGTATAACTAACCCCACCCCCTAATTTTGGGGGACTAGCGCTAACAAATTAAATGCTTATAATGGGGAAATGTACCTTATCAACCTAATTGGGAGGATTTTCTAAATGAAAACCCGTCTTTCCTTTTTAATCGTATTACTTTTGGTTCTGCCGTTAGTTCTTGCCGCCTGTGGTGGTGGTGATGCTGATACTGCTAAGAAATATGTCGAAGCTATTGCCGATGGTGATAAAGACGAAGCAGAGAAGCAAGTTTGTGACAGCAACAAAGATGAATTGTTGCAAGGTGTTGGCTCTGACAGCAAAACAGACATCAAAGACCTCAAATGTGAAGAAGATGGCGATGATGTTAAATGTACCTACGAACTCGAAGGTTCAGATGTTGAAATGACCTTTGGTATGGACGATGGTAAAGTTTGTGAAGTCAAGGGTCTAGTTATCGATGGTGTTGACCTCATGGAAGTTCCAGAAGTTGACGTTCCGGATACCACCGACGACACGACTGATGCAGACATGACCGATGAAGATATGACCGACGAAGAAATGACCGACGACGGTGATACGACTGAAGAAGAAGCACCAGCTGAAGAAGAAGCTCCGGCTGATGAAACAACGGAAGAAGAAAGCGCTGGCTAATTAAGCTAGGTTTTCACCAATTACGTTAAATAAAACCGCTTGTCATTTTAAATTTTGGCAGGCGGTTTTTATTTTCTTTAACACCAAAATAATTCTGTAACGTTTTTGTAACGTTCCTGTGACGATGAAGCTATAAACTGGCTTCAAATCATTCTTTTGTAATGATCTTATCAACAAATGGATAGTGGAGCGAATTTTATGAAAACACGTATTTCTTTCTTAATTGTCTTGCTGATGGTTTTACCATTGGTTCTCGCCGCTTGCGGTGGTGGTGATACCGATACCGCCAAGAAATATATTGAAGCTATTGCCGATGGTGATAAAGACGAAGCTGAAAAGCAAGTCTGTGACAATCCTAAGGATGAACGCATTGGCACTTCACCAACTCAAGATAGTTTTGATGTTGACGACCTCAAATGCGAAGAAGATGGTGACAATGTCAAATGTACCTTCAAAACCGATTTTGGTGATGAAAACGCAGACGCCGTTAAAGTTGAATTAACCTTTGGCATGGAAGATGGTAAAGTTTGTTCAACCGAGGGTATGGTCATTGATGGTATTGATATTCTTTCGCTGGATACTGCGCCAGTCGAAGACACACCCGCTGAAGATGAAGCTCCGGCTGACGAAACCACCGAAGAAGAAAGCGCTGGCTAAATTAAGCTAGGTTTTCTCAAATTATGCTAAATAAAACCGCTTGTCATCCTAAATTTTGACAAGCGGTTTTTAGACTAAAATTTTCTCAATGTCGGCCAATACAGTTTCAATGCCAAGAGTATGACTAGTTTCTTGGGCAGAAGCGATTTCTGCTTCAGATAGTTGCGCCGTAATTTGGGGATAGAAGCGCTCAATATCATCTTTGAGCGTGTAATCTAAGACAGGGTGACCTTGCACGAATTCAAGCCATTCAGCGGCTCTTTGTGATTGACTTTGGGCATGCTGATAAACGGCACATGCATAAATAAACATCAGCGATAGTGGCGGTAAATCAATTTCTTTTACAAGCGAAAAACCTTGCTTCAAATGATTATGAGCCATAGCCAGATTATTCAGTTCGGTATAGGTAAGGGTCAACCCGATATGCGATTCAACAATGCCCCAACGATCTTGAATGGTTGTCGATTCTTGGAAATATTGCTCAAAATAAGTTCGGCTCGTATCAAAATCTTTTTTGCGGAAGAAATAGTGTCCCAAATTACCCAGAGCAATAGCCGCATGCAAGCGATTCCCTGCTTCACGCGCTGAGACTAAACATTTGCGGGTAAATTCAATAGCCAGTTCAAGGTTTTCTTTGCTAGCTTGAATATTGGCTAAATTTAAGTAACCAGCTTCAACGGCCCACTTGTTGCCGATCTTTTCGTAGAAGGCTTGGCTTTCTTGGAACAGTTTTTCTGCTCCATCTAAATCGCCACGTTCCATCAAACACAGGCCCATATTGTGAATATTGACCCCCATATGCGCATGATCATTCAAATCTTTAGCCATGTCATATGCTTTTTGGAATAAACGATAGGCTTTGTCGAATTCGCCGATTAAGGTAGCACACCGCCCTTCACCCGAAATTCCCTTTAGTTGGCGTTCCAGATCACCTTCTTCAGTCGCACATTTATAGAATTTCTGCGCATTTTCGACATCCGAACGATCTTCGGCAATATGCGCCAATCCAATGATCGAATCGATCTCTGTATTCTTATCACCAAGTTTTTGGGCAAATGCTAAGGCTAAGTAATGATAATCTTCAGCCTCATCTAGCTCACCAAATTCTGAAGCACAATAGCCATAATTATTGAGAAGCTGGATACGATAGATTTGATTCGAGCGTGTCATGGGAATATTCTTAACACGGGCTAAGCCGCGTTCGCATGCAATCTGCAACTCTTTGAACTGGCTCAAATCTCTAAGCGCTTTACTATGGAGAACTAAATATTGCACCGATTTTTCATCATCAGCGGCCAAATGCCAGTGTTCAGCCAGTACCGCGACATGGGCCTTAGAATCAGGATAGCAGGCTTCAATAGCTTGCGCGATTTCGCGATTGAGTGCAATCTTACGGGCAGGACTCAAGCGTTGTAAAATCTGTTCACGTAGTTTTTCATGAGAAAACTGCCACTGCTCATTTTGCACATCAAGCACAGCCGCTTCATTACAAAGATAGAGCCATGTTTCAATATCTTTATCGGGTGCTACATGTGCCAGAATCGCTTCATCGATCTGCCGCGCATATACCGCCGCGAGTTCGAGCAAAGGTTGATCAGCCTTATCTACTTGGTTTAAACGCCGTTGCAAAATTTTGTGAATACCTTGTGTAAGAACGCGTGTCGGCAATTCACGTTCGCCAATTTTACTAAGATGACCCGCTTCTTCAGCCAGCGCCCGTACAACTTCTACAATAAAAAATGTATTGCCTTCAGTTTCGTTTTTGAGAAAACTGATGAGTTTTTCGTTGTCACCGGCTGAACCCAACATCGAAATGCTGAGTTGTTGAATGGCTTCAGTGGATAGACGCGGCAGTATGATTGTTTCGACACCGGGAAAAGCTTGTGGTAAATCAGCCCGCTCATCACTACGATAGGTTCCTACGATAAGAAGTTTCCGCGTGTTGATGTCGTTCAACAAACCATGGATGGGTTCTAAGCTCTCAGACGTCCAATGCAAATCCTCTAGAACAAGCATTAAAGGTTCCTGCTGTAATTTAACCACCGTTTCAATGGCTTGAATTAGACGCCGTTGACCATCTTTACCCGTTAGTTCGGGGGCATCAGGCACAGATTTTTGCAATAAAATGTCAATATTCGGAACAATTTCTTTAAGAATACTTGCTGTCTGTTCATCAAACTGAGTATTTAATATGAGACGCGGTAAAACTTCACGCCAAAGTTGATAGGGTAAGCCACCACCGGGCAAGCCCTGCGCTTGCACAACATTGGCTCCCCGTACGAGAGCGCGACTTCTTACTTCGTTCAGGAGCCGTGTTTTGCCAACACCACTTTCACCACCGATGAGAATCATTTGCCCTTTACTAGTCAGTGCGGATTTCAGGGCGTTTTCCAACTTCTTCATTTCTTCATCGCGTCCGACAAAACGGGCGGCCTGTAAAAAACTCTCGCGGATCTGGCGATTTTCATTAAGTGGTTTATCAACAAGATCATCGAGGGCCCGCAGTGTCTCTGCCGCACTTGTATATCTTTCGGGCGATTCTTTGGCCATCAGTTGAACAATAATTGGCCGTATGTTTTCAGGAATCAGGGTGAAATCAGGAATAGTATTTTGGATTTTCTGAATTAAATCTAAAACATTTTTACCCTGGAAGGGATGAATGCCACTAAATACTTCATAAGCCATTACACCAATTGAATAAAGATCGGATTGGATGGTTGCTTGTTGACCCATGAATAGCTCAGGAGCCATATAAAGTAGAGTGCCTGAAACATCTTCTTGTTGATATTCGCCGCTCCCAATAAATTTAGCCAATCCAAAATCAAGTAATTTGACATTGTCTTTTTCATCAACAGCCACATTGCCGGGTTTAATATCACGATGCAAAACACCGCGTTGATGTAAATAGATCAAAGCCTGCACAATTTGGATAAAATATTTAATCTTCGTCTGATTATCCCGCTTGGCGGCAATTTCACGAATATTTTTATGTTGTTTCAAGAGTGACATCGTGAAATAGGGTTGACGATTTTCGTCAAACCCATAGTCAAGCACGCTAATAATATGGGGATGACGCAGACTAGCTAAAAGTTGAAATTCGCGGGCTAGGGTAAAATGGCTTTCTAGGCCAGCCGTAATGGAGTCTGTGGTCAAGGTTGTTGCTTCAAGGACAACTTTTTTGAGGGCAACTTCTTGATTATTCAGTCTATCAAAAGCGCGATAGACAGTGCCCATTCCGCCTTTACCTAATGGTTCAAGGAGGTTATAGCGATTACTCAATACGAGTTGGTGATTATTCATTCGCTTTTCCTCCATGCTTTGGGAACTAAAACCGTAAATTTATAAAATTAGTATATCGCCAAACTTCAGTATAGTCATTCATTTTGAAGACACAAGTTCATGAATTAACTCTTAAGTATCCCAAGCAACGGATTTTGACTTGGCGATTATATTATTTTTTCACGAATCATAGCTAGATTTTCAGCTTATCCAAACGGGGGTCTCAAAATTTATTATTGTGCTATAAATAGTCATTAAGCTCGCTATGTGAGATACATGGTGCTTTGACAAAAATCTTCACGATAGCTATACTAACAAATAGCTGTTAAGCGAGTGTTAAACCACATTAATTCAGACTTTTATTTACAATCTATATCGCTCAATATACGGTATAGATATCTCGCAGAAACTAGTTGATGATACACATATACCGACACCACATTCATCGCTTATTTGGCATCCTAATTAATGTGGGTGTATGTTTATTCTTGTTTACTACACATTTACCTCTATCGGCTCAAGATCCTGCAACTCAAACTAGTAATCCCTTTGGCATTGCTGATGCTTACTGGCGGCCCGAAAAGGCCAGTGAACTCAACCTTGCTTGGGAGATCATTGTTTTTGATTGGGCTGAGATTCAACCCAACGGACCGGGCGATTTTCAGCTTGAAGATGTTTTTGAAGAAGCATGGCTCGAAAATGCGCAACAAGCTGATCGAGAAATAGTGGGCATGATTATCAACACGCCCACTTGGGCATCCTCAACTGGTAATCCTTATGCTGTACCCGATGGATTATACACACCTTACGATAACCCAGAAAATCTATGGGCGGTGTTCCTCAATCAATTTATACCCTATATGGCAGAACGTGGTATCCATACGTGGTTTGTGTGGAATGCACCTGATGAGGTCATCGAGGATTCGACCGCACCTCTCCATTTTGGTGGGTCTGTTGAAGATTATTACCGCCTTTTGAAAATTGGCTATCAGACGATTAAAACCCAAGATCCCGATGCGCAAGTTTTAGTAGGCGGATTAGTTGGCTGGAACGATGTTGCTTTTACTCGTGAGGTCTATCTTCAACAATTAATTGATGTTGCGCTCAATGATCCTCAAGCCGAAGCGAATAGCTATTTTTTTGACGGTATTTTTCTTGATATCGCGCTGACCGGAAATCCCGTTGCGGATGTGCTTCAGACATCAGATAGCGCGGGCGATTTTGTCACACAGAACCGGCTTATCTTGGATGAAGCTGGATTAGAAGATAAGT
>JBNLCD010000114.1:0-12279 GCA_050303635.1 Anaerolineae bacterium | reverse complement strand
AATCTCACAAATAAAAAACTGCTATCTTGACGGATAGCAGTTTTTTGTCATTTTCAAATAATTAGATATATATAGGTAGATGCTCAAGTTCTAGTGGGATTTTATCAATCGGATTTCCATCGAAACTAAGGTATTCTAATTGCTTAAGTTTACTTAATTCTAAAGGCAGGGAGGGTATTTGATTCCAATCTAAATCTAGTCTTCGAAGTTTCCGTAAATTCCCAATTTGCGGTGATAGTTCGCTTAAACTATTACTATGTAGATAAACTTCTTCTAGATTAGTCAATTCAAAGACCTCTATAGGAAGCTTTTTAAGCTCCGTATCTTCTAATGCTAAGTTTTTGAGATTATGTAATAATCCAATCTCCGGCGGAATCTTATGCAATGGATTGTCACTAAAATCGAGCCAAACAAGATTTGTTAGATATTTAATTTTTACTGGTATTTCTCTGATCTTATTAACACTTAGACCAAGACCTTCTAACTGGGTGAGACTAAAAATTTCATCGGGTAAAATCTCTATTCTGTTTTCATGCAAAGCTAGATTTTTCAGATTTGATAAATTACCAATTTCAGGTGGTATTGTCTCTAATTTATTACGAATTAGATTCAGTGTCTGGAGATTTGAAAGATAGCCAATCTCCGGCGGTATTTCGACTAAATTACAATCCATTAAACTCAATAGTTGAAGTTCTTGCAGTTCAACAATCTGCTTAACTATAGACTTATTACGATCAATCGGCAAAGGTAATAAGTCATCTGAAATGGGATCGCGCCATTCCAATAAACGTTTAAGGGCATTGTGTTGTGAAGAATCAGACATATAGTCTCTCTGAAATAAGTGATTGTAGTTATTAATTTACCTAGAATTACGTATGTATACAAAAACTGCTTTCCGTCAAAGATAGCAGTTTTTTTATGTCATATGTCAAAAATTTATGATGTACTTATACCCACTCGACATTTGCGCCGAGGGTTTGCAAAGTTTCCACAAATCCGGGGAAGGAGTCGTTCACGCAATGCGCATCTTCCACAATCGTTTCCCCTTCAGCGACTAACCCCGCCAACACCATACTCATGGCGACGCGGTGATCATCGTGTCCTTGCACCGTTGCGCCAACGAGTTGTTGTTTACCAGTTAGGGCAAAACCATCTTCATATTCGTCAATTTCCGCGCCCATCTTGCGCAGTTCCCTTGCCATGACCGCAATCCGATCCGTTTCTTTGACGCGGAGTTCCCGCGCTTCAGTGACGGTGAATTTGCCGTCGGCTTGCGTCGCGGCCACCATTAACGCGGGGAATTCATCAATCATACGGACGACCAAATCTCCGTTAATGGTGGTGCCTTGGAGTTTAGCTGTCTCAGCCGTGAGGGTGGCGACAGGTTCACCGCTGACTTCAGTCGTGTCACTGATGCCCACCGTTACGCCCATTTTGACGATAGCTTCTAAAATACCATCACGGGTGGGGTTGATGCCCACATGCGTGATATTCAAATCGCTATCGGGGCAGAGTAAGCCTGCCAGCAAAACAAATGTGGCCGATGAGATATCCGCTGGAATCGTTAAGTCGAGCGGATTCAATTTGGCCGTTTTACGAAGGCTAATGGTGTTAGCCTTGATATCAATTTCGGCTCCCATCGCTTTTAACATGCGCTCGGTATGATCGCGGGCTGGCCCCGGCTCAATAATCACTGTCTCGCCTTCGGCAAAGAGACCTGCCAGCAATAAACAGCTTTTGACTTGCGCACTTGCGACCGGCATTTCATATTCAATACCTTTTAGATGGGCTCCACCGAAATGCAGAGGCGCGCGTCCTTCGTCTTCTTCGACGTTGGCTCCCATTTGGCGCAAGGGATTGGTAATGCGACCCATTGGGCGTTTACGGAGCTGTTCACTGCCATCGAGCACCGCCGGAAAATGTTGACCTGCCAAAATACCCGCCAATAAACGCATGCCTGTTCCAGCATTGACGCAATTGAGTGTTTCGGTGGGTGGTACCAAACCATTCATGCCGCGACCATGCACCGTTAACGTGGTGTCGTCGTGCTGATCAATTTGCACGCCGAGTTTGCGCATGCAATCGAGTGTAGCCAATGTATCTCCGGCAGGTAAAAAGCCGCGCACTTGGCTAACACCATCGGCCAGCGCACCGAGCATCAAGGAACGATGCGAAATAGATTTATCGCCGGGAACGGTCACTGTTCCCCGCAGTTGGGTCGACGGGCGAACCCGTATTGTCGAACTCATAGAAATTCGCGTGAAACCACGCCATTTTAATGGCTGTGGAGAGACCGCTAGGAAAAATTCATGATTTGCGTCAGTTAATTTTTCTAGTATCTCAAATCACGCAACCTCCTTTCTGTACCTAGGTTTATTTGGTATAATCATATATATGAGACTAACAGCGAAAATCAAGTTAAAACCAACTAGGGAACAAGCGCAATATCTACTCGAAACCATCGAGGTGGGCAATGCCACTTGTAACTGGATTTCGGCTGTGGCTTGGCGTGAGAAAAAGTTCCGACAGTACGACATTCATGATCTCACCTATTACGGCGCTCGCGAAGCCTTCGCGCTATCCGCGCAATTTGCCATTCGCTGTATTGCCAAGGTTGCTGATAGCTACAAAAAAGACAAGCGTACTCCGCGACATTTTCGCGAGCATGGTGCAGTATCGTATGACAGTAAAATCTTGCGCTATGAGTATGCCAACGAGTGTGTGTCGATCTGGACTATTGCTGGCCGCCAAGAGATACCTTTTACTTGCGGCGATTGGCAACGGGAGATGCTCCAATCCCAAAAAGGTGAGAGTAAGCTCATCTACCAACGCGACAAGTTCTATCTACTCGCACCATGCGAGATAGAAGAAGAACCTGAGCGAGAGCCAGACAGTTTCCTCGGCATCGACTTAGGTATCGCCAATATCGCCACTGATAGCGATAAAAATCAGTTCTCGGGCACACACCTCAACAAAGTACGTCATCGTAACAAATCTCTCCGCACCAAACTTCAATCTAAGGGCACTCGCGCCGCCAAGCGCAAACTAACACACTTGTCAGGCCGTGAAGCCCGTTTTGCCAACCATGTCAATCACTGTATCAGCAAAGATATAGTGAGCCACGCCAAACGCACAAATCAGGCGATTGTCCTCGAAGATTTAGAGGGTATCCGCCAGAGGGCAAAGGCTTTCCGGCGTGCGATGCGTTATCGTTTGCATAGTTGGAGTTTCTACGATTTACAACAGAAAATCCTCTATAAAGCTAAGTTGGCGGGTGTTAAGGTACTGTTTGTTAATCCGGCGTATACTTCGCAACGTTGTTCTGTGTGCGGTCACACGGCACGGGCGAACCGCAGAACTCAATCTAAATTCGAGTGTCAATCCTGTGGGTATGCATCCCACGCGGATTACAACGCGGCCTGCAATATTGCGCAGGCGGGTGCTGTAAGTCACCCTGAGCGGGCAGTCTAGTTGCCCGCGACTTGTCGGGGGTTCGACACATCTCGAACCGACGTTCCCAGACAAAAGCCACGCCATTTCAATGGCTATGGTTACTTACGTGATGTATCGTTCTCCATAACGTGTACTGTATTCGCGACGGGCTTGCACAATCTCGCGAATTTCAGTTTGCAATTGGTCTGGTTCATCAAGGAGTTGATTGAGTTGGGTCAGTTCATCAATAAGGCGTTGGGTTAACATCCGGAGATTCGCGGCGTTGGTGCTAAACATTCCGGTAATCATGGATTCATGGGTCCGGGCTAAACGCGTTGCACCATCAAACCCACCCGCCGCCAATGCAAATAAATCGTCATTATCTGCCGCCAAATCCAGCGCCATTTGCATCAACGCAAAATTCAAAAGATGCGGCAAGTGGCTGGTGACAGCGGTGAGAAAATCATGTCGTTGGCGATCTAACCACAAAGGTATTGCTCCACAGGCGGCCACTAAATTTTCGGCGATTTGCTTGGTTTGTTCAGTCGTACGGGTTGTCTCACACAAGACAAAGCGGGCCCCCTCATACAAAGTGGGCAGGGCATGGGTAAAACTATTCTCCGCGAGGCCGCACATTGGATGGCCGCCCACGGCTTGAACTGTCGGCGGCAAATCATCCAATGCTTGGCATACAGCGCTTTTCGTACTGCCTAAATCAATCACACAGGCACCGTCTTTGAGTTGATGACCAAGCTCGGCCACCAAGGACGGCATCAAGTGAACAGGTGTTGCTAAGATAATGAGGTCAGCCTGCGCACATTCATGGGTGCCAGCAATAACGCCATGTTTGAGAGCATTTTGGATAACCATTTCATCCAAATCATCAGCGGTCAGACGGGCGACTTTGCCTTTCAGCGCCATCGCCAGCGAACCACCCATCAGCCCTAACCCAATAATATGTATATGCAGGCGGCTAAACTCACTCTCCATAGTTATATGCTCGTGGGTGTAGGTACGTTTACATTCCGACCAACGGCGTTCGCAACTTGGTTAGCCTTCTTCACGAGATTGTAGTAGTGTTCGGGCGTCAAGGATTGGCGGCCATCGGACATGGCATTTTCAGGATCTTGGTGAACTTCCAAAATCAAACCATCTGCGCCAGCGGCGACGGATGCCAAGGATACGCGTTCAACATATTCCCATTTCCCAACACCATGACTGGGGTCAGCAATAACGGGTAAGTGAGAGATGTGCTTGAGAACTGGAATTGCGTTAATGTCGAAGGTGTTGCGGGTGTATTTTTCGAAGGTACGGATACCACGTTCGCAGAGCATGACGCGCATATTGCCGTGGCTGAGGATGTATTCGGCGGCCATCAGGAGTTCTTCGATGGTGCTACTCATCCCGCGTTTGAGCAAAACTGGATGCTGACTTTCCCCGGCGGCATGCAAGAGCGTGTAATTCTGCATATTGCGGGCCCCAATCTGGAGAACATCGGCGTATTGCGCCACTAATGGAACCAAAGCCGGGTCCATGACTTCAGTAACGACCGGAAGGCCTGTTTCTTCACGCGCTTCGGCCAAGTATTTCAGACCTTCTTCACCGAAACCTTGGAAGCTGTACGGGGAAGTGCGGGGCTTGAATGCGCCACCGCGTAGGGCCGTTGCCCCCGCTTCTTTGACAGCATGCGCAATTTCGATAATTTCACTGCGGCCTTCAACGGAGCATGGTCCGGCAATCATACCGAGGGTTTCAGCGCCGATATTGATGCCACCAAGCGGTACAATCGTATCTTCGGGGTGATATTCACGACTGGCGATTTTATAAGGATGGGTAACTGAGAGCACTTCGTTGACGCCCTCGAGCATGCTGAGTTGTTCTTTATCCAACGGGTCGCCGCGACCAATAACCCCAATAATCGTACGTTCTTCACCTTCAGAAAGGTGCACATCGTAACCCATAGCCCGAATACGAGCAATGACCTCAGAAATCTGTCGAGCGGTAGCAGTGGTAGACATTATGACAATCATGGTAGTTTGAATTCTCCTGTTAGAGTTTTATGTTCTGTAAAATAGTTGTTTCTAGCAATTTGTTTTCTTAAATTTCAGTGACACGATCTTCTTGCAATAATTCGTTGGCGATTTGGCTAGTTAGCTCTTCCATTTCAATCTTTCGGTCAGGTCGTAAATTTTGGGCATCCCGCAAGTAAACGTGGCGGATTTCGCTAGGACGACGTGTCGTATTCCACATCAGCAAAATACGAATGCACTTGGGCAGACCATTGGGAACACTCATTTCATGCGCACACATGAGCGCCGCACCGTGCCAACCTAATTGACGCGCGGCCACCGCTGGATATTCAGCATTGAGGTCTTGGGTAGTCGTAAAAATAGCGCTTGCTAGGTCCGATTCATGAATCCCATTCAATGTTATTAAAGTGCTTAAAAGTTCACGTGTTCCTTCTAAAATTGCCTCGCGGGTATTGTCTTCCACAGTAATTGCGCCCCGCACGCCCCGACACATAATTGTTTTTGGATTTGAATTGGGGCTAGCCCAACCATCGCCATCCGTATTCATCGACTTCCTCCTGCTCATATGTTGGCTAGTCGTTGTATCTGATCATAAATAAGTCCATGTGTCTTGTTAAAATTCAGTCTGACCGTAAAAACAAAAAAACGCTGAGTTTTGGGAACTCAGCGTTTGCATTTGCTTTAGCTTGGTTGTAAGGCAGTTAGCGTCCGCCCTCAGCGTCGTTCCCGTTCGTCGTATAGCTCCAAAAATAAAAATAATAAAACGCAAAATTCCCATCCGGATATGGATAGGTGGTTGCGCTATTCAGGCTATTACAGGACAACAATTGAGACACTTCTGCTCACCTTGTTAAATTTTAACGACGCGCAAAGCATAACATGCTGAAAACGATGAGTCAAGCAATTGGCTTAAATTTGTCTTTGGCTGATTTATACAAAGCCGAGTTTCCCTCGACGAAAAGCGCTTTTCTGAATTATGATGGGAAAAATATTTTCGTGAAATGGAATCGGCTACACATGCAATCAATTTTTCAACGGGCAGTGCATGAAACAGTTATCGGGGGTTTAGTAGGCAACCCCAATTCAGCCACCTTGGTTTTAGGTGAAATTCCTGATGAAGTCTTTTATGAGGGGGAAATCGTCCTACGCTTTTTTATCGCCTATCTCTATGAATCAGATTTTGGCCTTAATCCGGCCAGTGTATTCACCGAATATGGCGGTGAATTAACGGGCTGGCAAGCTTGGGATTTTATGTTCAAACGTTATACGGTGAATCCCCGTTCGGATGTAACGGGTTTACGCTCTGACGGTGTAGAAACTGAACTCTTTTTGAAAGAACTGGATATGGTCGAAACGGTTCATATCTATGCTGACCCTGATTTGCATAGCCACGAACCGTTGGCCCGTATTACAGCGTTTAGTGCGGTAGATGCTGTTGAGATTCCACCGCGTTTAGCCCAGATTCTGGGTTGATACAGCATTTATATCTAAACTATATTTCAATCTCGTTTGAACTATAGAACATTTGTGCGAATTACCTTGCATGAAAAGGCAATATCCATATAATAGAAAATTGGACTCCAAAAATTTCCAGAAAACCCTAAAATGGCATCAATTGTACCTGTGAGGTACTTTTTAGAGAGAAGGATATTTATGCGCGTTTCTGTTGTTCAAGAAAATTTAGTGCGTGGCTTGAGTATTGTGAACCGAGCCATTGCCTCACGGCCTACTTTGCCAGTTTTATCGAATGTATTGCTATCGACTGAAGATGGCCGCTTGAAGTTATCAGCGACTGATTTGGACCTGAGCATCTCGGTTTGGGTGGGGGCTATGGTCGAAGATGAGGGTTCGGTGACCGTGCCGGCTCGCACCTTCTATGATTTGACCTCCAATTTATCACCTGAACGCATTGATATGGAACTTGATAATCGGACTCAAACGATTAACTTGCAATGCGGCGGCACCAAGTCCAATATGAAGGGCATTCCAGCGGATGAATTCCCAGTTGTGCCGGAAGCTGACCCCAATGCCAGCATTGTGATTCCGGGTAATGTTTTTGGCGCGATGGTAGATGAAGTTATTTTCTCCGCCGCGCGTGAAGATAACCGCCCGATTTTGACCGGAATTTATACGCAATTTAGCGGTAATACCCTGACCATGGCTTCCGCAGATGGCTATCGTTTGACGGTACGTTCCGCGACGTTAGATTTTCAAGCCGACGAAGAATTGACGGTCGTGATTCCCGCTCGGACATTGGGTGAAATTGCGAAAGTTATTCACGACGATGATGAAATCTATGTCAGTGTGCCCGAAGGCCGCAACCAAATCATGTTCCACATTGATGATGTCGATGTGGTCTCCAATTTGATCGAAGGCCAATTCCCTGATTTCAATCGGATTATTCCAGCTGAACATTCTACCGAAACCATTGTTTATCGGGATGAATTTTTGCGGGCTTGCAAGCGTGCGGAAATTTTCGCCCGTGATAATTCCAATAATGCAAAAATTCTAATTGCCCCCTCAACTGATGGTGGCCCCGGCACCGTCAATGTCAGCGCCGAATCCAATCAAATGGGCGATAACTCCAGTTTGATTGATGCCACGATTGATGGTGAAGACATGGAAATTGCTTTCAACATCCGTTTCTTGATTGATGTGTTGAATGTGTTGCCGGATGAACAAATTTTGCTGGAAACCAATAGTTCAGCCGAACCCGGTGTTGTACGCCCTATTGGACGTGATGAAGCCGATCAATTCTTGTATGTGATTATGCCGATGCAAGTCGGACAATAAAGTTAATCACAACAACCTGAATTAAATTTTCAACACCCCTGAGACTATCGGGGGTGTTTTGTTATAATCATCTAATTAGTAGTATTCAGGAGTTAGCATGTCCCAAGAACCTGTTGTGCATTATGTTGTTTTTCATACACCGGGTGAAAAATGGCAAACTGGCGTTGATTTTCGCGAACAGCCGGGTGTCATGGAGCATGTTCTGCACTATAAACAATGGCTGGACAACGGTAAATTATTGATGGGTGGTCCTTATTTGCCCCCATTTGAAGGTGGCATGATGATTGCCGCCGACCATGTAACCGAAGATGAACTGAAAGCCTATGCCGCTAGCGATCCAGCGGTGCACGCTAAATTACTGAATTTTGAAGTCAAAGCATGGTACGTTCCCATGCAAAACAGATAGGTTTTAAATGGCTAATCCGAAAAAACAACGTCTGGATATTCTCGTATTTGACCGCGGTTTAGCGCCAAGTCGCGAAATGGCACGGCGCTATATTTTGGCGGGTGAAGTCCGCGTCAACGGTGAACTCCACACTAAAGCCGGTATGAAAGTTCCCAGTGATGCCGAGATTGAAGTCACCCAAGCACAACAATACGTGAGCCGGGGTGCCCATAAAATTGAAACAGCGCTCGAAGCATTCCCGATTGATGTTGAAGGACGAGTCTGCGCCGATGTCGGGGCCAGTACGGGTGGATTTACGGATTATTTATTGCAACATGGTGTCCAAAAAGTTTATGCCATTGATGTGGGTTATGGTCAACTCGCGCTCAAACTCCGTGAAGATGAACGCGTGATCAATATGGAACGGACCAATGCGCGTCACCTTGAAACCTTAGATGAGTCGGTCAGCCTTGTTGTGATTGATGCCAGTTTTATTTCATTGAATTTATTGTTGCCAGCGATCCGCAATTGGTTAACCGCGCAGGCGGATATCATTCCGCTCATAAAACCCCAATTTGAGGCTGGCAAGAAAGAGGTTTCACGCGGCAGTGGTGTGATTAAAGATTCCGCCGTCCATCGGCAGGTTTTGTTCGATATTCTGTCCAGCATTCAAGAGATGGGCTATGCCATTCATGATCTGGTGCAAAGCGATGTGACGGGACCTAAAGGCAATATCGAATTTCTGGCATGGTTGAGTGTTGGTAAAGATTTGCCGCAACCGCCGATTGATGAATTGATCGATAAACTGGTGCCACCCGAAGATGAAATTGAAGAGGATGAATAAAAAATGGCTCTGACGGGGGAGTTAAGTCCATCAGAGCCTTTTACCATAGTGAGGGAGTTATGGTTTAGCGGCGGTGAAATTCAGTCTTTGTATCACTACCACCTTTTAAACCAACCCAAAAAACTGTCTCATGATATTGTATCGCCTGCCCCTGATACACCTCGCGCTGGGTTGCTCTAAAATTGTTTAGGTGCCGCAAGTTCTGCCATACTCACGGTGATACAATGGCCAAACAACCAATTCAGCCTTACAGGTGGATTGGTTAACCGCTTAGCTATCAAATTTAGGTGGCTTGTTTATAAAACAAGCGGCAAAAGAGTGGTTGTCTCAAAAAGTATAGAAAAAATCTATTTCCAAAACCCACTCTTTCGCAAATCTTTTCCAATAAATAAATATTATTTAACTAAACTTTAGGTCAGTTAGGGCTGACTTACATATGCCGAATGTATAAAAATTTAGTGACATATATCAGGTTTTTGTTAAAATTTTCACTTTAGCTACAATATTCTAGGATTTAGTACAGTTTCTATAAGGACAAAAAAATGCGTTTAGAAAATAAAGTTGCAGTTATTACAGGGGCATCACGGGGGATGGGTAAAGCCATTGCCTTAAAATATGCACAAGAAGGGGCCAAAGTTGTCTTGGCTAGCCGGAAGCAAGAATCGCTTGAGGAAGTTGTCAATGAAATCGAAGCGAACGGTGGTTCAGCGCTAGCCGTCGCCACCCACACCGGGGATCTTGCACAATGCGAAAATCTTATTGCCAAAGCGGTTGAGCACTTTGGTCAAGTTGATATTCTCATCAACAACGCCGCCACAAATCCTCAATTTGGACCCATTCTCGACTCAGAACTAAGCCAATGGCAGAAGATTTTTGACGTCAATATTATGGGCTATTTCTGGCTCGCGAAAAAAGCCGCCGAAGCGATGCAAAATACAGGTGGTGGCAAAATTATCAATATGGCTTCAGTCGCCGGCATTCAACCCGGCATGTTTATGGGCGTCTATAGTGTTTCCAAAGCGGCTGTCATTATGATGACCAAAGTTCTTGCACTTGAGTTAGGTCAATACAATATCCAAGTCAATGCCATTGCACCGGGCATTATCAAAACGAAATTTGCCGCCGCTTTATGGTCAAATGAAGACTTGACCCAACGTTATATTGAAAGCACTCCCGCCGGACGTTTAGGTGATGTTGAAGATGTTGTTGAAACAGCTTTATTCCTCGCCGGACCGGGCTCATCGTACATGACAGGCGAAGTTTTGGTCCTCGATGGTGGCAACGGTTTAGGTTCGTTCTAATAAATTAACCTGAAGGGGCGGATGAGGTCGGCGAAGCCGGGTGAAGTCGCCCTTTTGGACCCCTTTTCAGCCGTCTAATGGTATTTCTACAATAAACTCGGTGCCAGATCCAACTTCGGTGGTAAATTCGATGTGGCCATCTAAGGTTTGGCACGCATGTTTGACAATGGCTAAACCAAGACCGGTGCCAGAGATACTTCCCACATTATGAGCGCGGTAAAACGTATCATAGAGATGGGCCTGATCCTCTTCCGGGATACCAATACCCGTATCGCGCACATTGAGGGTTAGTTGTTGATCTATACACTGGCAAATAAGTGTGATGTGGCCATCTTGCGGCGTATATTTGACCGCGTTTGAAATCAGATTCCATGAAATTTGATGCAAGAGATTTTCATCAAGCAAATATGATTTTTGACTGGTATCTAATGTCAGCGAAATCGGTGCATGTTTCTCGAAAACAATATTGATTTCATTGAGGATGTTGGTAAAAAATTCTTGAATATTCACCCGTATGAGCTGAATTTGATAGGCACCATAACTGCTCTTGTTGACCGCTGTAACTTGATCAACCATGTTATTTAAAATAGTCACCTGCTTATCTATTTTTTGAAGCCGTTTGAGTAGTTCCTCTTTTTCAAGAATATCGACTTTCATGCGTAGCAAGCTGGTTGATGTCACGATCACCGTCATTGGCGTCCGAAATTCATGTGAAATCAGTGAAATCACACGTGAACGTAATTCATTGAGCTCTTCTTGTTTTTCATACTCAAGGCCCATCAGCTCAGCTTGTCGTTGCTTTTCCTGTGCTTCACGGAGAGATGTTACATCGTTAAATGAAGCAACAACCCCTTGTTGTTGTCCATCGCTAAGTGTCAGTGGTTCAGAATTAATAGAAATCCAACTCAGACCGCCATCCGGTTTATAAACTCCCATCATCACATTATGTTGAGGATCACCAGTTTGCAAAGTAACCACCGCTGGATGGGTTTCACCCGGAAATGGCGACCCATCTTCATGAATCGTGTGCCAGCGTGGATCAATCGAATCCCGTCCAATTAACTGATCATAAGTCAACCCTAAAACACGTTCCGCTTGGATATTGGCATCAATAATCCTACCGTCCGGTTGATGAACTACAATTCCTTCGGCCATGGAGCGAATAACCGAACTATAAAGAGCCTCACTTTTTTGCAGAGCAAGTTTGGCTTGCTGTTGTTCAAGTTCATGGGCTGCACGCACGGCGACAACCCGCAGTACCTTTTCCGACAAAGCAATATTAACGAGTGGTTGGCTATGCATCAGAACAATGATCCCGATAGGATCACCATTAGACCGCCATAGAGGCATCCCCATGTAGCCTTCAATGTCTAAATACTTTAAATCTAAATCCTTAGGAAATAAATTTTGGACGTTGTTTGGATAACAACATAAAGCCTTGTCGATAACATTTTCACAGGGTGTATCAGCCAGCTCATAGGTAATATTGTCGAT
>JBNLCD010000113.1:0-12299 GCA_050303635.1 Anaerolineae bacterium | reverse complement strand
CCACAAATTGTCAAACAAGAATGCTTGCGTCGCATTGCCGAACACATCGAATTTGTGGGAATGGGAAAAATAAGTTACATAATAAGCAAAATGGACGATGGGAAATAACAGCAGGTGGGCTATTACCCACCTGAACGAATATAAATATTTAGGAGTTTGTAGAAACATCGCTATCTCTAGAATTTCAAATCAGCGGAGCGGCTAATTACGGTTTGGGCTGAATGGCCACTGTCAGGTTTACCCACAATTTTTACCACGTTAAACGGGCTAGCTAACACTTNCACTGTACCACGGTCATAATACCAAACGGGGGCTAAATCATCATCGACCAACACCATTTCAGGCTCAGCCGGAATCCCCACAAACTCAAGGCGAATTTGCTTATAATTAGGTTGATAATTGCCCGCCATATGAGATTTGAAGACGTATTGATTTTGGGGCAACATTTCGCACGTGAAATACCACCAACTAAATTCACCATCTTGATAACCAAAACCTTCGCCCGCATCCTCATAAATAATCGTTTCGCGATTACCTAAATAGGCGACGAGGTGCAGTTCTTCCAACTCTTTTTCGCCAACATATTGTTGGGCTTCCCAATGGGGAATGGTTGCGCCCGCCAAGACAAATATCGGCATCCGATTGAATGGGGCATCAACGGTAATTTCACGACCACCAATTACCCGTTGGCGTGTCCAATAATCAAACCAAATCCCCTTTGGCATAAAGAATGTGCGTTGGGTTGCACCTTCTTCAAGCACAGGGGCGACCAACAGGCTTTCACCCACCATAAAGACATCATCTTGGCCGTATAGACGGGCATCTTTGCGATCCTGTAAGAAGGTGGGTCGAATCATGGGCAAACCGTCGCGCGTGGCCCGTGCATAGCTGGAATAAATATAGGGCAATAATTGATAGCGGAGTTTGATATACTGCCGCGCAATCTTTTCTACATCATCCCCGTAGCGCCATGGTTCTTGGTCGGGGGTGCCTTGGGCGCTATGCGTCCGATAGAAGGGCAAAACACTTCCCAATTGAATCCAGCGGGCATAGAGTTCAGGCGTTGGTGTCTCAAAAAATCCACCGATATCTGGTCCAGAGAAATACATCCCCGATAACCCCAAATTCAAGAGCATACTTACGGAGAGACGCAATTGATCCCATGAGGAATCATTATCGCCCGTCCATGAGGTGGTATACCGTTGCGCTCCGGCATAAGCTGAGCGAGTTAAGGTAAAGGGTCGTTTCGTCGGATAAGCTTCTTTTAAGCCCTGACGAGTGGCGCGTGCCATTTGCATACCATACGTGTTATGGGCACCCGAACCGTGAGTCCCGATATTGCCTTCCATGTTAGCGGTCACATAATCTGGAATCACGCCGGGGCCGTCCGGTAAAAAGACAGTCGGTTCATTCATATCATTCCATAAGCCATCAAATGGAACTTGGGCCAATAAATCTTTGACCTGTTGGGCCCACCAACTGCGTGCTTCGGGATTGGTGAAATCTGGAAAGGCGGATTCCCCCGCCCAGACAGGTGCTTTGAACAGGTCACCATCTGGATATTGATGAAAAATTCCCCGTTCAAACCCTGTTTGGAAAACGTCGTAATTGGCATCTGCTTTAATACCGGGGTCCAAAATAGCAATGCTCCGGAAGCCATCTTGCTTGAGATCATTTAACAAGCGTGGCAGATCGCGGAAACTTTCGTGGTTATAGGTAAAGACGCGATACCCTTCCATATAATCGATATCAAAATGCAGAACATCGCACGGAATTTGCCGTTGCCGATATTCAGCGGCAATTTCACGGAATTTATTAGAGGAAGTATAGCCCCACCGTGACTGGTGATAGCCAAAGGCCCACAACGGCGGCAAAGGTGGTTTACCCGTGAGTTCCATATATTGTTGATGCACCACGGCTGGATCTGGATCGGCCATCAGATAAAAACGCAATTCGCCTTCTTTGGCATAAAATTGCATTTGATCTGGATGTTCTTCCGTCCCTAGCGATACACTGCCTTCGCTGGGATTATCCCATAAAATACCGAGGGCATAATTGGCGTGAAGACCCATGTAAAATGGAATACTGTAATAAACAGGATCGGTACCGCGCTTATAACCCACTTGGTCAGCATTATGGAGTGCGTAAGTTTTGCCGCGCAGATTTAAGCCTTCGGCGCGTTGCCCCAAGCCATAGCTTGCTTCGTCTTTGGAAAAATAACGTGTCCAGCGGACTTCTGAACCACGCCAAGCCATACCGCCTACCACATCGGCACAGATAATATTTTTGTTGAGCAAAAACGTGAGTGAGGTCGGATTTTTTGCAACGGAACAGGCTAATTCGCCGCTATCAATATTAATGGCCGAGAGATTGTCATCAATTTTCAATGCAATGGACGGTGGACTGAAATTTTCATCAATGGCATAGGAAAAGGGCTTAGGGAAGGTACGGTCAGGACGAATACGAACTTGGAGCATTTTAGGCGTGATGAATACTAACGATAACGCGCCATTATCTGTAATAATCCGCACCCCATTATCAATGGGTACATGGGATTGCACCGCCCCTAAATCAAGAAAATCACCCGATTTGGTTTTCTTACCATATTTACGGTCAGTTTCTTGCCGAATTTTGGCATAGCGTTGAGCGGCTTCATCTGGCGTTAGATCTGCATTGTCAGCCCAAGTTTCATATGATTTTTTGCGTCCACGTCCGAGCATTTGAGAATTCCTAATTGGGTTACAGTCCGAATATTGTGCATGTTACTTGTCGGGCAAATCGTTATACCCAGCAGATCTATTATATAGGATGGTTGGCTATTATTCATGTGCAAGTCATTGAGCCGCTGAGAACCCATCGAATAAACACTGGAATATTTACTTGCAACAGCGATATACTAATTCTATTGAATAGGTATTTTAACGGCTTCCAAAATCGCTGAATCCGCCCAAAATAAACACCCGATGCTGAGATTGAATGGAAAGACTATCTGATGAGTAGCCAAGTATTGCCACCGTCCGTTACCAAATTAATTGATGCGTTTGCGCGTTTGCCCGGTGTGGGCAATAAAACCGCCTCGCGTTTAACCTATTATTTGTTACGTGCGCCTGATGAAGCATCGCTTAGTCTGGCTGAAGCCTTAGCTGAGCTGAAGTCCAAAACCCAATATTGTGAAGTTTGCTTCAATATTACCGAGGAATCACCGTGTCCGGTTTGCGCTGATGATCGTCGGGAACGACATGTGGTCGTAGTGGTTGAAGATCCTTTAGACGTTGTGGCTGTTGAACGTCCGGGAACCTATCGGGGTCTCTATCACGTCTTGCATGGTGCCATTTCTCCGGTTGAAGGTATTGGTCCCGACGATTTGAAATTAAAGGAATTGGTGGCACGTCTAGATGATAAATCTATCCAAGAAATCATCATTGCCACTAATCCGAACATGGAAGGTGAAGCTACGGCCATGTTTATCAAGCAAATGACGGCGCATACCGGAGTTCGTGTGACTCGGTTAGCCCGTGGCTTGCCGTCCGGTGGTGATTTGGAATATGTGGATTCCGTGACATTAACACGTGCCTTTGAAGGCCGTGGCGATATGTAATCCCGCTCAAAAAAAATGGTGAAGCATAGGGCCACGGCATGCCGTGGCCTTTTATTACAAGGTTAGTTTAGGGAAAAATATGCCAGAATCAAGAGGAGCCATCATCATGCTTGGCATAGACGAGTCATCATTTTTGATGGCCATGATGACTCATCTCCGTGATAGGGCCGCCTATGATCTAGCTCAAATTCTGAGTGCATCACATATTCCACTTCGGGTAAGCCATTCAAGGATTGGTTGGTTGCCTACAATTCGGAATGGCGAAATCATTGAAGATGAGCCACCACCCGCATTTCATTTTGGACGCCATCTGGGCTGGCGTATTCGACACCATAAACTGGATGAAGTTTGGTATTTTGGCTCAGCCAGTGCGCCATTTTTGAACGCGGAAATGATCGCCGAGATTGAAAAGCTAATAGATAACCCCAACGCGACGCTCATCACTAACAATGTACATTCAGCGGATTGGTTCGTATTAAACCACAGTGACCGTGCTTTACCGATTCTTCAGAAAGCCGAACGAGACAATGGTGTCGCGTGGCAACTTCGTGAATTCGCAGGCTATCAAACGCACGTTTTGAGTGAAAAATATCCCGCGCTCAAATTAGATCTCGATACACCGGCTGATTTTGCTCTCATTGGTCAACATCCAGCGTGTCCGCCACATCTGAAACGAGCAATTGCCGAAACTTCCCGTCTAAAAAATATTCCGATTGAACCCGTGTTAAATGTTCTGCGCCGTGAAGGTAGTCATGTTCTGGTCGCTGGTCGAGTTTCACCCAGTGCATGGCAAAATTTGAGTTCAGCGACCCGGGTTTGGATTCGTGTGCTTGGGGAAGAGCGGGGCATGGTCGCCAATGGACGGATGGTGCGTGGCGAAGTGCAATCTATCTTAGGGTATTTACTCCAAACACAGGGTCCCTCTCAATTTGTGGCCAGTTTAAGCGCAATGGCCGACGCGGCGATTTTGGATAGTCGTGTCCTGATGGCCCATATGGGGGAATTTCCTTCCCCCGTAGAGCGTTTTGCCTCAGATTTAGGGGAATTGGATTTGATTAAAACGCCGTGGCTCCGTGAGCTAACTGAAGCGATACACAATGCCCCTATTCCGATATTACTTGGCGGACACAGTGTGGTTGCGGGTGGCTTGGATATTTTGACTTCACTAATCTAATCTGGTTTAGGTAGTTTCACGGTGCAAAAAAATAACGGGCCAATTGACCCGTTATTTTGAGCGGTAATGTCCAGAATTCGTATTTTAGACTATAGCTGGACGGAATTTGTAACCATAGATAATCATGCCGCTTTCGCCTTCAGTGCGAAGTTTGCGGGTTACCATCTCAACCCGTTGTCCGATTTCAACCGGACCCGTTTGAGTAGGTAAATCAGTGAGTTGGGCAGTGACCACTGGACCTTCATCGAGTTGGATCAACGCTAAAACATAGGGCGCTTGATCTTCAAATCCGGCGGGAGCATCTGTTACAACGGTGTAACTAAATACTTCACCTTTACCACTGAGTTGCGTGGCGTGGTCTGCTGTGCGATGCACTGTGTTTTGGGTGGCCATTCACTTATCCTTAACCAACCAACGCGGCTTGCAAAGTTTGAACTTCTCCACTATTGGCGAACGTATAGTGCTCAATAACCCGTTGTTGAACTTCGGGGCGGGGCGGAAATTCTACGTTGCCTTGAGCATCGTGACCACCTTGCATTTGATAACGTTGAGCATTTAAACGCCAATTTTTCGGAATATGCATGATAGTTTTCTCTCCATATTTTTGATAAGTGGCAGAACCCTTATCTATATAGTTTTTCCGGTGATGTCAACATCATACTGCAACATCTCTCTCAAAGAGTCTCAGTTTGTGAAATTGAGAGCTTTTGAGAGTCGGGAGAGAGTCTTGTTTTTCCCATGAAATAGCCGTTTCCTAAATACTTTGTTTATTTTAGCTAAACACTAGAACATGAGATTAGAAATCGATGAACAAATGTTCTATTGATAGTTATATGCGTTAAAATCACTACAAAACAGAACGTTTGTTCTCTGAAAAAAAAAATAACATGAAACTTTTGAGAGGAGTTTAGCTATCATGGTCCAACGAACTTTTGGGTATATTGAAATCCCTGCCGAGAACCCAGC
The DNA here is from genome assembly GCA_050303635.1 of Anaerolineae bacterium. Classification (GTDB taxonomy): domain Bacteria; phylum Chloroflexota; class Anaerolineae; order Aggregatilineales; family J027; genus JAKEEQ01. Next base: position 6,561 of record JBNLCD010000113.1, on the reverse strand, counting down.
CACCGCCGCTCAATTTTATGAAAAAGCTTTTGGTTGGGGAAATGCTGTAACCATGGGTGAAGATTATGCCTATATGCATTCAGGAAATTTAGCTGTTGGTTTTCCTAAAATTGATGGTGAGTCACGAGTCGTTGATGACGTTATTCTCTATGTCGACAGCCCCGATATTGAAGCTGATTTAGCCCGCAATGGCGAATTGGGTGGAACAACGCTCGTTGGCAAATCTCCTATTGATGATACAAGTTGGTTTGCATGGTTTAAAGATACGACAGGCAATACCTTGGGCATATTTGAGCAATCCACACCGCCTGACCTAGCAAAAGCTAAGGAATTGCAAAGTGGCCGTCCCTTTGTGCATGTGGAAATCCCAGTTAAAGATCGTAAATCTGATGCTGAATATTTTGCTAATTTATTTGGCTGGAATATTCAACACATGGATGAAATGCACTATACTTTCTTCATGCCGAGCGAAGATAGCTTTGGCGGAGGTTTCGAACCGCTCAGCGATACAGTCAAGTCGGGTGATGTGATGGCTTATCTGCATAGCGATGATTTGGAAGCTGATGGTCAAGCCATTGAAGCCGCTGGGGGTACGCTTGACGGTGATATTCTTGAAATTGCTAATTACGGTGCCCAACGCTATTGGCGGGACCCATCCGGCAATCGTTTAGCCCTATGGAAAAGTTATAATCAAGAATAGTGATGTAAATTCAGTCTAAGCAAAACAAAAAAATCAGGGTGATTTGTAATCATAACCCTGATTTTTCTATTTTGATCAATTTAGGATTAAAAGGTTTAACCCTTCACGGAACCTGCCAACAACCCACGGATGAAATAGCGTCCCAAGACGATATAAACGACGAGGGTCGGGAGTGCCGCCAATAGAGCACCTGCCATCGGCAGATTCCATTCCACGGCTTCACCACCTGCAAACTCTGCCAGTGGAACCGTAATCGGTTGTGATTTTTCACTCGTCAATAACAGGGCAAAGAGCAATTCATTCCAAATTTGCGTAAATTGCCAGATGACAACCACGACAAAGCCCGGAATGGAGAGCGGGAAGACTACATGGCGATAAATACCGAAGAAACCTGCGCCATCAATCGCGGATGCTTCCAGAATTTCATCGGGCACTTCCACATAGAAATTGCGGAAGATGAGTGTCGTAATAGGCAAACCATACACCACATGCACGAGAATCAGGCGTGGTAAGCCCTCCGGAAAGCGCCAACCATAATAATCTCGGCCCAAGAAACTCACAATCGGGATGAGCACAGCTTGATAGGGAATAAACATCCCAAACAACATCAGCGCAAATAAGATCTTACCACCGGGAATACGCCACTTAGAGAGAACATAACCATTCAGTGAGCCCAAAACAGCCGATAAAGCCGTTGCCGTGATCGTCAACGCAAAACTATTCCGCATTTGGGGTTTAAGTTCGTTCCAGGCGAGATCAAAACTTTCCGTTGAGATAGTTTTGGGTAAATCCCAAGCAGTTTCGATTTGAATATCCTTGGGCTCTTTCATACTTGTCATGATAATCATGTACAGGGGCAAGAGGAACGCAATCGCAAATCCAATCAATAGACCATACAAGGTCACTTGCCATACATAGTGTTGCGCACGTTGTCTGAAAATGAGGGCGCTATCATTATTTTTTGCTTTAACAGTCATTAGTGGCTCTCCTCTCGTAAGTTTGTCCAAAGATAGGGGACAATGACAAGGGAAACCATCGCCAACATAACGACCCCAATTGCACTTGCTGTAGCGAATTCATTCCCGCCATAACCATCGTTAAACAAGATAACCCCCGGAACCACTGTGAAGCGATTCCCCGGTGCCATCGCAAAGACCAAATCGAAGATTTTCAGCGAGATATGGCCGAGAATAATCATGGCACTTAATGTAATTGGGCGTAAACCGGGCAAAATGATGTGGATATAAACTTGCCACTCCGAACAGCCATCGACGCGCGCGGCTTCTCGTAGGTCTTCAGAGATACCCCGAATGCCGGCTAAGAAGAGTGCCATCACGTAACCAGACATCTGCCAGACGGCGGCGATGATAATGCCGTTCATCGCGACATTGTAGCCTTTAGTCGTGTCAAAAGCGCGCGTATCCAACGGGAGCCAGATCGAACCCCAGCCACCTATAGAGTAGAACAAATAGATGAGGAATGCCCCAACGACGGAATAAGCAAGGCCTTTCCAGTTCTTTTCATAAATCGCATTATAAACACCCACGCCAGACAGTAAAATGATGGCATAGGTGAAAATATCCGGAATGGTTTCACGAATAAAATGGGGTTGTCCATCCAAATAGCCGTGCCACGCATTCAGATAATAGCCAAAACGCAATACGATAAGCGCGATGCTCGCATAAGCTAAAATCCGCCAGCGTTTGGCAAAAATATTATTGAAAGCAACAATGCCTAAAATAAAGAGGCCCAGTAAAGTTAAATGACGCGGTACATCGGCCCATTTGAATATCCAGATTTGAGTTTCGCTATTTAACCAACCGTATTCGAGCGTATCGACTCGTAAGAATTTGGGGAAAATATACCCACCAAATAGCTGGGTATGGGTGAGGCGATAGGGCAGTGTATTAATCCCACCCGTTGGGTTAAACAGCCACCGCCAAATGGTACCAGTTACCACAAATGAGAGTGACATGGGGTACAAGAAGATGGTTCGGAAAATGCCTTCGCCGACCACATTCTGATCGAGCAAGAATGCCAAAATAAAACCGATGCTGATACAGCCAACCAGAAAAAATATAGTGAAGAAGAAGGTGTTTACAAGGGATGTCCGAAATTTGAAATCCAATGTACTCGTCATCAAATCACTGTAATTTTGGGTGACAGAAAGGTCAAGTTCTTCGCCAGACCGAGGATGTTCATCAATCGTAGAGAGTATCCGCCGATCAATATTCTCACTGAGAGCGGCTCCCTCATTAGCATATTCTGTACCCCAATCTGTAATTGAATAGTAAATATTTTGCCCAATGAAGAAGTAAACAAAAATCCCAATTACAATTATGGATGGCAACAACATTAGGAATGCAATAAAACGCTCACGTGGGGAATGCATGAATAATACCTCCTAAGTCTAAGTATCTCGCTAAATAAGGGTAGACCCTACACAGGGGCAGGGTCTACACAATTTTGATACTTATTCAACTACTGCGTAATTATCCGCATGCACCTGATTGGTCACATACTTCACCCATAGCGGCGGCGGCGGCTTCAGAACTTTCCGTATCCAAGAAGATTTCAACAACTGAACCGAAGTCGTTCATGAAACGTTCGTTAGCGGCGGCACCGTGAACCAAACTACCAACGATGGTGTTGTCGGCCCAATCAGCGGCGGCATCTTGGAGGTAAGCATTGTAGAGGTCTGGATTGCTGGTATCAGCGTCAAGACGTGCCGGAACGGAACCCTTGAGCGGATTGAAAGCATCTTGACCGTCAACGGAACCCAACAAGGACAACCAAGCGATAACATTATCGCGGTTGGGGGCGCCTTGCGGCAAACCGAAGCTATCGGACAACATCATGTAGACACCTTCGGTGCCCGGTGCGGCGGCCCAGCCATAGCCAACGCCTGGTTCTAATTCAAGCGTGGTGGTCATGTAACCAGCGGCCCAGTCACCCATAATATTGAATGCGGCATTGCCATTGATAACTTCGTCAGTCGCTTGTTGCCAGCTCAAGGAGCTTGCATCTTCGCTGATATTGGAGCAAGCCAATACTGCACCGAAGGTATCCCAAACGCCAACCATTTCTTCGCCAGCCGGATCAAGATCACCAGACCACAAAGCGTTCCAGTTATCAGCACCCAATACACCAAGGGCTACGCTTTCCCACAAGTGGTTGACGGTCCATGCTTCACCGATTACCAACGGGGTTACGCCAGCTTCTTCCAAGGTCGGGCAAGCGGCTAAGAAGTCATCCCAAGTTTCTGGAACTTCTACACCCCAGGATTCGAGATTTTCAGGAACATACCACATTACGTTTGAACGGTGAATGTTTACAGGTACGCTGTAAATGCCACCATCATATGAAAGCAAATCAATCAAGTCAGCCGGCATAGTTTCCAACCAACCTTCTTCTTCGAACAAGAAGGTCAAGTCTTCCATACGATCAGCAACTACCCAGGTACCGATCAATTCTTGGCCAGCATGAACTTGGAAGGAATCCGGTGGGTCGCCACCTTGCATACGCGTGACGAGAACAGCCTTAGCGTTGGTACCAGCACCACCGGTAACGGTTGCATTGATAACTTCAACATTGGGGTGTTGTTCAGCATAGAGAGCGAGGAGAGCTTCGAGAGCCGGACCTTCATCACCAGCCCACCATGAGAAAATCTCAAGTTCGCCAGTCAAATCATCTTCCTGAGCCGTTGTCATGCCCGGGGCAATAACCGCGCTGACCATAATCAGGAGTGTAAGTAAAATAAACAAACGCTTCATTGAAAACTCCTTAAAATTATAGAAAATCTTACATTTGGCTTCTCTGGTATGAGGAACCCCAGAATTTTTAAACGCCATTTACATGACAATTTATCGGGAAAAAGCCAATTCCCCAGTGCAAAATATCATTAATGGGGTAGCTATCTTGCACCTTCAGGGTATTATAAAAAATACCATATCTTCTAGTATAGAAACTGAAGCAGTCATTTCAATATTATTTATGCCATAAGTGTGCCGAATTGTGCCAAATTTTAAGTATTTGGGTAGTAAATACGATTAAAATTAAATATTTTTCAGCAAAAACTTTAGTCATCATAAAAAGAAACCTGCCAAAGAAGATTTGCATCGATATATTATTTACTTAAAAATGAACACCTTGAAAATTAGTTGTGAGGGCAATAATGGTTACAAAGCCAGAGTTTTATGAGCTAGTCTTGAATGCTTACCAGTTGTTATATGATTTTGCCCAACTCCGCAAACATGATCTCACTGATTATGTGCTGGTCGATTCTGCCATCAGCCATAAAGAACGTGGCTGGCACATGCACAATATACTCCTTGAAACCATCGAAGAATTGCATCCGGGACATAGTGCACCCCTCACTTCACGAGAATGGCGTCGTTATCGGTTACTGGTTCTGCGTTATGTTGATGTTCTGCAACCTAATGCCGTGGCGAATGAACTTGCCATCAGTCGCCGCCAATTCTATCGTGAGCACCAAGCGGCCATGGAGACGATTGCCGATATTTTGTGGGATCGGTACACGCTCGACCAATCTCAAGCACCTGAGACTGACCCATCTGATGAAAATACCGAACATATTGAAGCCATTCGCACGGAACTGACCCGCTTAGCCAGTCATGGTGTACAAACCTCACTCGAGGATATCATTTCGCGTGTTGTTCAAACATTGAGTAATTTCCTTGAGGAAAAAGCAGTTGTTGTTGAAATGGAAGTGTCACCGGATATTATTATTGCACCTGTGGAAGCCAATCTCATTCGACAAATCTTGCTCGGTTTGCTGGGTGTTTTGCTTGATGAAACCTCCCAAAACGCGCTCCAAATTACAGCGAATGCCAATAATTTACGCATCAATATCCACCTTGCGATGGAATTTGCTTTTTCAATTAAACCTAACGCATTAGAGAACCAAGTCAATACCATCAATGAATTATTGGCGCTTAATAAAGGCAAGTTTCAAATTAATCAGGTCAGCGAAACCCAAATCAATAGTATTGATCTGAGTATCCCTATTAGCTACGAAAGCAAGATTTTAGTCGTGGATGATAATCAAGATACACTGTCATTATATAAACGCTTTTTGACGCCTAATCGTTATCATGTGATCACGACCGATACGCCCCATGCTGTGCTCGACTTAGCGCAAGAGCGAATGCCAGATATTATCATCCTCGACCTGATGATGCCCGAATTAGATGGGTGGGAAATTTTGCAACAACTGTCCAATAATACGCGCACCAGTCAGATTCCCATTATGATTTGTAGTGTACTGAAGCAACGTCAACTTGCGCTCGCTATGGGAGCCAAGGCCTTTCTCGAAAAACCATTTACGGAAGAAAGCTTATTGGAGACGTTGGGGAGTCTCCGAGATGAGGTGCAGTAGACATGATGTGGAATGACTATAATCGCCCGATTCAGCAAAATCTAGAGCAACTGCGCACGGACTCTTATAAAATCATGTCATTCGTGACAGGTATTATTGCGTGGCTGTGGTTCTCGTGGTACATCTTGCCCAACAAGCATAATGCCGCTTTTGGCTCAAATTTGTGGATACCCGGCGCATTCATTTTAGGTGTAATTATCCTAAGTCGCCTATTTCGCAAATATCAAGCATTGGCCGGAGATATTTTCTTTATCGGCGGTTTACTCACGACAATTACCCTGTCACTATCTTTTAGTAAAACACCGTCGCTGGTTCTTTTATATTTTGTCCCGATTCTATTTGCCAGTGTGCTGTTTAGTCGGATGGGTTTAATCATTGTTGCAGGTCTCACCAGCGCAATATTATTGAGTGTGAGCATTCTTCTCGCTGAGCTGTCCATTTCAAATATAGTGGTCCCCCTGCT
>JBNLCD010000112.1:0-12302 GCA_050303635.1 Anaerolineae bacterium | reverse complement strand
TGTTGAAGTTAAATATGACGAAGCTGAAGCTTTTGAACAATTGACCGTTGAATTGGCCGCTTGGGAATCTGAGGGTGCAAGTTCAGGTGCCGGCCCTGGCGAACCGCAATTGCCGCCTCCGGTAATTACACCGCCGCCCATGCAACAACAAGCACCACCACCTCAACAAACGGCTCCGCCTGCGGCACCTCCGCCCCAACAAGCGCCAGCCCAACAACCACCGGCTCAGCAACCAATGCAACAGCCGCCGCAACAACAACCGATGGCTCCGCCGCCAGCTTATTCACCGCCGCCGGCCCAACAACCGATGCAACCACCCCCGCAACGTGCGCCTCAACAGCCACAAATGCGGCCACCGCAAGAAGGTGGAGGTGGACGCCAAGCACCGCCATCGATGCAACCGCCACAAATGCGGCCACCATCTCAAGGTTCACAACCACCCCAACAACCGCCCTCACCGTTTGGGGATACCAATTACTAGTAAAAACAAACTCCTCTGGCAACTGTCAGAGGAGTTTTATATTTTATTACAGCTCATTTAGCCACGGATGTTCGCCATGAAATTTTTGCAGAGCATCCTTCAGCCAAGTATGTTGTTCTGAGCTAAGATGCGCTTTGGTAATAGCGAAATCATGTTGATAGGCAGAATTGTCGAGACTTCGTGATTTATAGAGTAAAACTATTTCTGGTGCCAGAATAGGAACGCCGCTGGAACTCTTGACAAATGTTTTTTCAATCGGGCGTTTAATGGAAAAGTCTTTGCGAAAACAAAAATAGTCATCTACAACATCGCTAAACAAGATTTCTAAATAATTCGGCGGATAATCAACATGATTGCACCAGATATTGTGCGCTGGAAGCGTGAGATATTCGCCTATATCCCAGTTTAGGAGTTCTTTAGCCACGATTTTTTGCAAATGCCAGCCCTGCTCACGTAAATATTTTTGGATGGCTAATTGGTCATGTCGAAAGACAGCGATGTCGACATCTTTATGCGAGCGGGTTTGTTGACCAATAAGTAAATCAATCGCCCAGCCACCACAGACCGCCCAGGGGAGCGGGTATTCATCAAGTAAAGCACAAATACGTGTAAAATTGGTATCAGTTAGACCTGCTAAATTAATCCCACCATCCTCCTGCAAATTGTTGCATCACCTTGATAACAGCTGGCAAATTCGTCTTCATAAATTGACCTAATTCGATAATTTGTTTACCCGCATTCGTCCATTCCAACATGCGGATCATCAAGAATTTATACCGCGCCGGACATTTACTGGCCAGCGTCTTAGGTTGCATGAAGAAGAACATCATGGCTTCTGCCAAATCTTCGCCCGCATTGGTGCGTCCATATAAGGTGACAGGCGCTTCCGCTCCTTCTTCACCACTTGGTGTTTTTTCATCGGACCAATAAGCCATTTCTTCAACAAAATCAGCGAGCGCATAATCCATTAAGCCGTGGGCTAGCTCGTGAATAGCCGTACCTTCAAGTTGTTGCGTGTTAAATTCGAAATCAATGCGGCTATTGGTGCCGGTACCGGTTAGATTCAATAGATCATAATCATCGAAAAATTGGCCCAGAATATGATTGGAAACCTGATTATCCTTGATGCTCGCGTTCACTTTGCCTGCGAATAAAACTTCTTGCGGGGTGTTGTTACGCGTTGAATTGACCCGATTGGCTCCCAGAATAGGCGTAAAATGCTTCGCCGCGCGCCACAAGGCGTGGATTTCCTTAAATTCCCAATCAGCGGGTTTAATAGCACCAAGCACTTCTTCAGAAGCGTCACTATAGGTGCGCGTAATGGATGTATAGCCTTTGAAGGAATATAGCTCGATACCATAGACCTCTTTGAGTTCACGAATCATAACGGGTGCATTTTGTTCTTCCCAGCGATCATGCACAATGACAGTTTCATCATCAAAGGTTATCGACATCGGATAGAAACTGCGGAAATTAGAGGCTGTTCCCGGTGTGGCGGCCATTCTTTCTTCGGGCATAGAGGTGGCATAGGTTGTATCGTAGGCACGTTGCACTTGGCGATTACCGACGGTTTTATTGGCTTTTTGAGCAAGGGCTTGGCGTTGCGCTAAAGGAATGCGCTTATCATGCAACATGGTTTGCCAGTGCGGGTTAAGCTGAGGAGATTGCGCGGTCTCAGATCGTGTAGAACCACTTGAGGAGCTCGCACTAGCTTGCTCCTCAAGGATTTGACGATAAATTCGAAGTCGCCTGCGCCGCATCATTCACCCGCCTATAGTTAGGAGTTTTGGTTGACTAAATTATGGCACAGAAGTTTTATTTACGCGATTCATGACCACATATATCAATTGTCAATTTACCACGGCGTAATCACACGGAAGAAGCCAATCAGCACAACCGCACCAATGGCCGCCGTAAAGATTTGGGCAATAAAACCCGTGCCGCCCGAAATCCCCAAAACTGAAAAGACAAAGCCGCCGACCATACCGCCAATAATGCCCATGACGATATTGCCAATACAGCCATAGCCTTCACCTTTGGTGAATTGACCGGCCAGCCAACCCGCGATAGCACCTGTCAGCAAAAAGATAAAACAATTGACCGCAAACATTGTGTCTACTTCCCCTTCGTTTTGATAAATCTGCTCTAACTATTATTACGTAGAATCCCCCGCAAAAGTTGTGACAAATGATCTGTATGGTTCGCCCTGTTTCAGTAGACAATAGATATATTAGCTTGTTCATTGCTAAGGAGAGAGTCATCAATGGTGCAATTTATTGAACGTATCCCGACAATGGAAGAATATCGCCGCCTATGTATAGCGGTTGGTTGGGAAAATGGTATTAATTTTGCTATAGCGCCGCAATCATTACCCAAATCGCTGTATGCGGTGGTCGCTGAAATTGATGGTCAAGCGGTTGGCATGGGCCGGATTGTAGGCGATGGCGTGATGTATTTTTATTGTCAGGATATTGTGGTTGAACCTGATTATCAGGGGCAAGGCATTGGGCGCCAACTAGTGGAGCATTTGTTGCGTTATATCAAATCGCAAGCGCATGGACCTGTATTTGTCGGTTTGTTCTCAACCCAAATGGCGAAACCGCTCTATGAAAGTTTTGGCTTTAAGATGGATCCCTATCTAGAAGGGATGTATCACGTAGTGGTGGGGGAATGAGGATATAAAAGGGCGGGAACACCTCCGCCCATCATGGTATCTTTAATTTCCGCGATTTATTCGTCAGGAATATCGAGATGTTGCAAGCGATATTCATAAAAGGCTTCAGCCGTCCATGGCAAGAGTGGCTTGAAAATTTCATTGTAGATAATATGTGCATAACGCCGAATTTCCCATTGCGCATCACTTGCCATACGCAGGGCCAAAAAGTGCATCAAGTTATGCGCATCCGCTTTGCAAACCCATGTGTAATACACCGAAAAACCGGGTAAAAAGAGACGTGCTAATTCTTTAGCGACCCCCGCATCTAAGGCCTTTTGATAGTACTCAAAACCTTGGGTGTAGTGCTCATCAAGGAGTCTGGTCAATTCTTCAGCGTCAAAATCTTCAATGAGGCCATCACTCGCTTGTTTGTTGGACTTAGCTTGCTTGCGCCATTCGGGTGGATAATAAAAATCGTTTTCTTCGAAAGGTGTGTAGCGACCGGATTGGGCATTCATATTCCACGTACGATGACGTACCCATTGCCACCAAACAACCAGCGGCGCACGCACTCTAAATTTCAATTCAACTTGTTCAAACGGTGAGGTATGACGATGGCGCATCAGATAAAATAGCAATTTTTTATCTTGATCTTCGCCTTTACTTTCCCCTAAAAAGCTAACCCGCGCCGCGTTTACAATGGCAAGGTCATTACCCATCATATCTTGAAGTTCAATAAAGCCCTTATCAAGCACCGGAAACCGTTTATTTATCAGGTTTTCAAGTTGTGTTTGGTCAGTCATATTTCTGCTTTCAACACAGTGAATAAAATTATTATTTTTAGTATATCTACCCACCCAAATGATTGCTATCGCCAATGTTTAGGGGTTGTTTCAAATATGCCCGATTTAGGTTTGCTTCGCTTGCCATTCACGCCGTAAAATGCCCATGACAACAAAGTCCTGATAGTGACCATCGCGAAATAGAGCCTGCCGTTTAACCGCTTCCCGCTGAAAACCCACTTTTTCATAACTCCGCATAGCACGCTCATTACTCGCTAGTACCTCTAGTTCAACGCGATGCAGATTGAGTTCGAGGAAGGCATAGTGCAACACAATTTGCATGGCTTCCGTGCCATACCCACTTCCCCAATAATCCGGCTCCCCAATCGAAATACCGACTGAACAAGAACGACAGCGCCAATCGATATCTTTCAAGTTGATGTTGCCAATCGGCGTATCATCCGTCAATAAACGAATCGTAAAAGCATAGCGACCCTGTTCAATTCCTTTTTGCCGAAATTGTTCCGCTTGGTCAACCGTTTGCGGAAAAACACGGTCATAGGTCGTAAATTTTTGCAGTTCAACATTTGAAAACCAGCGGGCGTAGATCTCCATGTCTTCGGGAGTAATGCCTGCGAAATAGATCCGTTCACCTTGCAATAACTTGTTAAATAGTAAATCAGTCATTACCTATGCTCCCGCTTCTTGTAACTTCAACCAATCCTCACGCAAAATCGCCATCAACACCACATCATGATACTGACCATCTCTAAACATCGCTTCACGTTTGCGGCCCTCATGTTGAAATCCGCATTTTTCATAACACCGAATACCGCTGAGATTATAATCAGATACAGTAAGTTCAAGCCGATTCAGATTAACCTCAGTGAACGCATAATGGGTCAAAATCTGAAGCGCTTCTGTGCCGTAGCCTTGGCCATGAAGCGCGGTGTTGCCAATCAAAATCGAGAGGGACGCGGTACGATTGCGGTTATTGTATTGCCGTAAACTCATCTGACCAATAAATTAATTATCGTCCAGCAGGCGAATAGCAAAATCGAGATATTTATCGCGCTGTTTTTCATTTTTCTCGAACCATTTTTGTTCTTGTTCAAGTGTTTGCGGACGGACCGCACTCGTCCAGAGATGATAGGTTATTTCAAAATCATTCATCCACTGGCTCATCTGCGGCATATCATCTTGGCGTAACGCATCGAGATAGACACGCTCCCCACGTAACAGTTGGGTGATTTTCATTCTCAAGCCCTCCCACTTCAGTGCTCAATCTAAATAATGTGCGTTTTGGATTAGGGTTGAATTCCACACGGGCTAACGTCGCATTGTTATGACTCATTCGGAGATTACGGGACTCCCTTAACCCTAGATTATTCCTTAACAAGGGTCTTCAGGCCCTTGCTGTGCCAAAAATCTCGTCAAACAAAAGATGGGTGAAATTGCTAATTCACCCATCTCGTCCAATGATCAATTTACTAGGTATTTAGGGTAGTGGTTCAATATAGTATACATTGGCCGACCCTTCCGCGACCCAACCTTGCAATCCATTGCTGAGTTGAACTTGCCACCAATTAAATGGACTTGCACACAACGGACCTCCTACCACGGTAAAAGAAGTACCCTCTACCATTTCAATAATAATGGTGCCATTGGGTGCTTGCCGCAAACGTGTCGGTGTGCCGTCCGTAAATGTGACGCGTCCGAGCGTATTTAAGGTCATCCGTACTGGCGGTGCACTGCCACAATTATTGTTACTACTACTAACCGTATTCGGCGTGGGCACAAATACAGTCGCCGTCGGCACCGGGGCAAGCGTTGTTGTGTTATTCGGAATCGTGATGCTCGTCAAAGCAAAGGGACGGTTCGGCTGGCTGGCCCAAATCACTTGCGCATAACCTGAAGCCGGTGATTGCCAGATGGTAAGGCTTTGGGGCATGGTGTCCGCGTTGTAATAACTTAAACTGCCATTATTGCTCATCGCCAGAAAACCATTGGGCAGAGGAGTCACATCTTGAATGGCCGAATCAAGAACCAGCGCCGATTTATTTGTTATAGATAGCGCATTCCAGCGTCCATAATCTTCCGGTCCGCTATAGGTTCTATACAGAACCATGTTGTCGCTGGCCGTCCAGATAGCGGAGGAATGTGCCGCCGTGCCATCTACCCATAACAAAGTGGGGTTAGCCAGATCACCTTGCCCAATGGCATTAAATGGAATAGCCGGACTGAACGGCGCTACGCTTGAAAAACCATTATCCATATAAGCAAAGACTTGTTCACCTGTAACGGAGGAAATATCCGCTGAGATTTTGGTGTAAGGGCTCTTTTCAAAATAATTGGCGTTAGGATGCCATCTAAACGCGGGCACATCGTAAACCCCTTCCCCGAAGGCATAAATCATTTGCACATCAAGCGTATCTTCGCCATAGTAGACAATACGGGGGAATGTAAAACTAATATCTTCACCATCGGTAAATGGCAAATTGGGATGGGTATTGTCAATGAAGTAAACCGCATTCCCCGTGGCGAGTTCATAAATGCCCATGCGCCACGTACTCAGCTCTGGATTTTCAAAATTGAGATTAGAGTAAGCCACTGCTACAAATTGACCCGTTTCATCAAAAATATACGGGTTGCCATATGTGCTGACCCAATAACCCAATTCGATGGTTTCACCGGGCAAGGCCTCATGCACTTTAATAAATTGACCACTTGCCACATCATAAATACCGAAGGCCGCATTTCCATTGCTCAATTGATAGGGTAAGACCATGTAGCGGCTATCCCGTGAAATGACTGGATTTTGGATTGAATTGGGGTCGAGAACCTTATTCGGCGGTAAGGGGCGAGGCATACTCAGTTGTTCGCCTTGGGCATTGAGCAGATAAAGTCTGTCTTCGTTCACTGAAAACGACCACGCCCACCAATCACTCGCGGGCAGGATTTGGGCGCTCCCACTCACGACTGGTGCCGGGGTAGTTGCTATCACACTTGGCGTATCGGTGGATGTTCCGGCGGGTTGGCCATCCACACATTGAAAGAAAATTGACCCATCTTTGGTCGAACGATAATTATATTCGGTACCGCTCGCAACCAGGGTGATACTCAGCCCCACAGTTTCAACTTGAGTGTAAACAGCGTTGGGATCAGGACACCCCAGACTGGTATCGCTATAAGTGCGCTCCGTCCAGCGCCATTCAGTATTACTGCGCGTTAATGTGCGTCCTAACTGGATGCTGAGGTCAGCCAAGGCATCATCAATCCGATCAAAAGCACTTCCCCCCTGCGCTTGCGAGGCTGGTACGGTTGCCCAACTCAACATACTTAGCAATAAAATTACCAACAAAAAGCGAATAGTTTTCACGGAAAATCTCCCTTCAGATGGGTTCAAATCTAGTTCTCTAAAATCTAGTTACCATTCATTATACCAACTCTGAGCAGTTTTGTTTGACTCGCGAGAAAATCAAATTTGTTAACCTAAGCAATCTTTGTCATGTTAAGATTTAGCATTGAACTCATAACGTTATCATGCCGAAAAAAGGTCCATCATGCGCCGCCAATTTCAACAACTGAATCAACGTTTTAGCGGATTTGTTATCATTCTGCTTTTGATTGAATTTGTTGATGAATTTATTTTTAGCGTACAAATTGCGGGTTGGCATCTCGTCCGCGCTGATTTAGCCCTGACCTATGTACAAATTGGCTTGATCTTAAGCCTGCCTGAAATTGTATCGACGATTATTGAACCGATTCTGGGGATTCTGGGAGATGTGTGGCAACGCCGTTTACTCATTATTGGTGGAGGTATGTTGTTCACACTGGCGATTACGCTTTTTGCAATTGCACCCGGTTTTATTGTGCTCTTAATCGCTTTTATGTTGATGTATTCAGCATCCGGCGCATTCGTCAGTCTATCTCAAGCGACCCTGATGGATTATGAACCCGAACGTCATCAGCAAAATATGGCTATCTGGACATTTATCGGTTCTCTGGCAAATGTGGTCGGACCGTTAGTGCTGGGACTAGCGATTCTGATTGGCTTAGGGTGGCGCGGGATGGTGTTCAGCGTGGCAATTCTGTCGGGTATTACCGTAATTTTATTACTCCGTCAGAAATTCCCAGCTAAAAATCAATCGGTCAGTGCAGAAGATGAAAATACCGAATCGCCTCTAACCATGCGTCAAGGATTTAAAAATGCATGGGTCGCGCTTAAGCGGCGTGAAGTGCAACGGTGGCTCATTTTGTTGCATTTCGGTAACTTGATGCTGGATGTCTTATTTGGCTTTCTGGCAATCTATTTTGTGGACGTGGCTAAGGTTTCGGATACCCAAGCAGGTTTAGCCGTGGCCGTTGGCATTACCGTGGGCTTGCTAGGTGATTTCTTATTAATCCCCTTTCTCGAAAAATTTGATGGCCTGCGCTATTTACGCGTCAGTGCCGTGATTGAATTTGGCCTGTTTAGCGCATTTCTCGTGATTGGTGGATTTATTCCGAAATTAATTTTGGTGGCGTTGATGGGCCTCTTTAATGCGGGCTGGTACTCCATTCTGAAAGGTGCGCTCTATAGCGAGATGAAGGGACAAAGTGGCACCGTCATGACGGTGTATACACTTTCAGGTTTTATCGGCAGTCTATTGCCGCTCAGCATTGGTATTGCGGCTAGCCAATATGGATTGGATGTGGCGATGTGGTTGATTTTACTGGGTCCGATTGCGTTGCTGATTGGACTGCCCCGTCATCGGTCAGACGAATCGATTGATTACTGGAATGCCGCTGAATAACTAAATATTGATAAATAGTGACGAAAAATCATCGTATTTTAGCTGTATTTTTCGTAAACTATGATTAAGAAATATTGCAATCACATTTACTCTCAGGAAAAATAATAATGACAACCCTTTTGGTTAAAAATATTTATACATTGATCACGATGGATGCTGAGCGTCGCGAAATTAAGAACGGTGCGATTTTTATCCGTGACAATGTGATTGAACAAATTGGCACCACCGCCGAACTACCTGATACAGCCGATGAAGTGCTTGATCTTAAAAATGAACATGTGGTGATGCCCGGAATGGTCAATACCCATCATCATCTCTACCAAACCCTGACCCGTGTGGTGCCTGATGGTCAGGATGCGGAACTTTTCGATTGGCTCAAGACGCTTTACCCCATTTGGGCCCGGATGCGCTCCAATGCGATTGATATTAGCACCCAATTAGGCATGGCCGAATTGATTTTGTCAGGCTGTACCACCGCCAGCGATCATCTCTATATATTTCCGAATGACTGCACACTGGATGATGAAATTGAAGCCGCCAAGAAAATTGGGATGCGTTTTCACGCCAGCCGTGGCAGTATGAGTGTCGGTGAATCCCAAGGTGGTCTGCCGCCCGACTCGGTGGTTGAAGATGAAGCGTCTATTCTCAAAGATTCGCAACGTCTCATCGAAACTTATCATGATAACAACCGCTACAGCATGACACGATTAACCTTAGCACCTTGCTCTCCGTTCAGTGTGTCAATGGATTTGATGCGCGAATCAGCTGAATTAGCTCGGCAATATCCGGGAGTCCGCCTGCACACCCATCTGGCTGAAACTGAAGGCGACGTAGCCTATAGCCTTGAAGTTTTTGGCTTGCGTCCGGGTGATTATGCGGAAGAAGTTGGCTGGGTGGGTGACGATGTTTGGCACGCCCATTGCGTTCATCTGAGTGATGATGCCATTGAAAAATTTGGCCGTACCCAAACAGGGATTGCGCACTGTCCGTCCAGTAATTTCCGTTTAGCCAGTGGGATTGCACGCGTGCGGATGTGTCTTGATCATCATGTCCCCGTTGGCTTAGGCGTAGATGGTTCGGCCTCAAATGATTCCAGCCATATGTTGGCCGAAGCGCGGATGGCCATGTTAGCTCAACGTGCGGGTGGCAATCCAGCGGGTTTGACGGCTCGTGAAGCGCTTGAAATTGGCACACTGGGTGGCGCTAAAGTTTTAGGGCGAAATGATATCGGGCAGTTGGCTGTAGGCATGGCCGCTGATTTTGTAGCCTACAATATCAACACGGTGTCCTTTGCTGGTGCACATCATGATATTGTGGCGGCGTTGGTTTTCTGTACCCCGCCGCAAGTCGATTACAGCTTTATCAACGGCAAGCGCGTGGTCGATCAAGGTCAACTGACAACCGTTGATCTGCCTGTTTTAATTGAAGAACACAACAAGATTGCCTACGCATTGGTCAATGGCTAAAGAGAAGCCCTGTTATGTATCTTCTCGGCAAAACCTTGTATGAGTGAAATAAATTTGTAGGCCACGGCATGCCGTGGCCTTTTTTTGAGAGGTTTACAAAATCTTGCTCAAGAAGAGTTGCGTACGTTCATGCTGTGGATTGTCAAAGATTTCAGCCGGACTATTTTCCTCGATGATCGTCCCATAATCCATGAAAATAGTGCGGTCACCAGCGGCTCGCGCAAAACCCATTTCATGCGAGACCACAACCATTGTCATTCCTTCTTTGGCCAAATCCATCATAACATCTAGCACTTCGTTAATCATTTCGGGATCAAGCGCTGAGGTCGGCTCATCAAAGAGCATGATTTTGGGGTCCATCGCCAGCGCACGGGCAATCGCAACCCGTTGCTGTTGACCACCCGATAATTGGCTGGGATAGACATCATGCTTTTCCGGAATCCCAACTTTTTCGAGAAGATACATCGCTTTTTCTTCGGATGCCTTGCGTTTGCGCCGCCGTACCACTTTTTGGGCCAACATGATGTTTTCCAAGGCGGTTAGGTGTGGGAAAAGATTAAAGCTTTGGAACACCATCCCCACTTCTGTGCGAATGAGGTTGATATTTTTTGCCCCGGCTAAGGGAATATCATCCACGACAATGGAGCCGCTATCAAAGGTTTCAAGACGATTAATGCACCGTAACAGCGTACTTTTACCCGAACCACTAGGGCCGATAATCGTGACCACTTGGCCTTGTTGCACATCGAGCGATACATTCCGCAACGCATGCACAATCCCGCGCGAGGTATGAAAGCGCTTATGAATATTCCGAATCTTGATAATTGGTTCTGTAGATTTTTCAGTCATCATATTTTCACTTTCTATTTAAGGCAACCGACTGCGGCGTTCAACAAAACGAACACCCATCGAGAGGACCAATGTCATCATGATATAGACCCATGCGACCATGGTATAAGCAGGCTTAGCTTCAAAGACGCGCGCGGCATAAATCCGACCCATTTGTAGAAGATCAGGCAAAGCCAACACCGAAATCAACGCGGAGTCTTTGAGAATAGCGATAAAATCATTCCCCAACGGCGGTAACACAACGCGAATAGCTTGCGGCAACACCACATGCCGCATTGCTTGGACATAAGACATCCCCAAACTCCGGGCCGCCTCCATTTGGCCCCGATGAATGGATTCAATCCCCGCGCGGAAAATTTCAGCCATAAAAGCACTGTAGCCAATCGAGAGCCCGATAGTCGCTTCAGCGAGGAATGTTTCCTTGCCTAAAATCGAGACCTCTATCTTGTCCGCGATATCAAAAAAGATCCCAAAGACACTGAAAATCCCTGTGGCTTCGCGGAGCGTTGGTCCAATTACAAAGGCAAAGTACATCAAAAGCACCAGCAAAGGAATACCGCGAATAAACTCAACATAGAATGATGAGAGATGATACAAAATTGGATTTGATGATACACGGAACAGACCAATAAATAGGCCGATAATCAAAGCGCTGGTGTAGGCCGTCAACGTGACGAGAATGGTTAACCAGATGCCTTCCGTACAACCACGTGGATTATTCAAACCACACCCAGCCGGTACGCGGGAACGCACGTTATAAATTTCGCTTTCATCCAGCGTAACCGTTTTTTCGGGAACTGTTTCAATTACCAACTCATCCGAATTATCTTCAATAATTCGTCCACCGACTTCACTCGTATTGAGTTTGATCGTAATCGCACAGGCTTCAATATCCGTCGCGCGGCAGTCAGCCGGTTGACGGGTTTCCTCAGCAATATTACGACGGTCAAATTCGGTCGCTTCAATATCATTTCCTAGGACGATTTTGTAGGAAAGATTGGTTTCGGTACTCAGTTCGCCCTTAAATGTTTCCCCCTCAGCAACCACGACCGTGCCCACAAAATCGGTACAGGTTGGGTCCGCCCGCGTATCACATTCCACCAAATCTTGACGCATATCGAGGATGCGTTCACGTGGAATAGCAACCGTTTGCTGGGCCACAATGCGCACCGTACGTTTGGTGCCATCAATCTTAATTTCAGTGCCAGTGATACGTTCGGGGTAAATAACAAATGTTGTTAAAATTGGAACACAATTGGCATCGTCGTCGTC
>JBNLCD010000111.1:0-12305 GCA_050303635.1 Anaerolineae bacterium | reverse complement strand
ATCTGCGGCAAATGTGTGGCGATTGTTTTCGAGGTTGTCATCAGATTTTGTCTAGGCTTCTTCTGGTTGGCTAGCCACTAAGACTGTCCAAGTACCTTTTTGTACAGCTTTATTATCTTCATTAAGAACTTTCACATCAAAGGTCACGAAACCACCACCGGCGGCCTTGGCTTCACGTTTCTTACCAATTTTTACTTCGACACGAATAGTATCGCCAATCATGACAGGCGCACGGAATTTCCAGTCAGTAGCCGTAAAAGCCAAGACGGTACCATCCATAAAGCCTGTTGAATACGCCAAACCACTTGCAATTGAGAAAATCAACGCTCCATGCGCAACCCGTTGTTCGAAATGACTTTTGGCCGCATAGACAGCATCCGTATGAAGTGGATTATAATCACCGGAAAGACCAGCAAAATTAACAATATCCGCTTCGGTAATGGTGCGTCCACGGGTGGTGAATATGACACCTTCATCCATTTCTTCGAAATAATAGCCGCCTAATTCATGCATGGAGAAACTCCTTAATTATTCAAATCCAAATTCAATTCTTTGTTAAGTCTAATGAGATAGCTAGCAATTGTCCAGTCAATTATAATATTGAACGTCTACAGCGTGAATTTAATGAAGGAAACCTATGGGAACTGAGATTGAAGCTAAATACTATCTGCCTAATATGAAACATATTCAGAACCAGTTAGTTACGTGGAATGCGCAGATTAAACATCCACGGGTACATGAACGGAATCAACTCTTTTTAAGTCCCTATCAAGATTTTATGGCTGAGAAGATTGTTTTACGTTTGCGACACGATACCGAGATTAAAATCACCTATAAATCTCCACTAGCCATAACTGATGAGAATATTATGGCACGACGTGAGCTTGAAACATCAGTTGGTGATTACGATACAATCCAAGCCATTCTTGAAGCACTGGGTTATTATCCAGGGCTGTTTTATGAAAAATATCGCACGGTGTATACTCTGCCAGATTACACGGTGGAAATCATGCTCGATGAATTGCCCTATGGTCATTTTATTGAAATTGAGGGTGAAATTGACCAGATTAAAGCTTTAATCGAGAAATTTGAGTTGCCTGAAGAACACCGCATCCATACAAATTATGCAGGATTATTTGTAGCCATTAAGGAAGCACAACAACTCGATATTGAACATATTCGCTTTGCTGATTTTGCTGATATTGAGATTGATACCACTATTTTTACCAGCTTATAAAGGGAGTTTTTAAGAATGTCAAAGCCGTTGATTTTATTACATGGTGCTTTGGGGAGCCGAGATTATTTTGAACCACTTCTGCCGCATCTTGAGTCGATTGAAGATATTCATCTTCTCAATTTCGAGGGTCACGGTCTAAACGAAACAAGTGAGCGACCTTTTCGTATTGAGCATTTTGCCGAGAATGTCTTAGATTACATGAATGAAAACCGAATCATGCAAGCAGACATATTTGGCTATAGCATGGGGGGCTTTGTGGCATTGTATATCGCCCATATGGGATCTGAACGGGTAAACCGGATATTTACAGTCGCGACCAAATTTGAATGGACACCTGAAATTGCCCAACGTGAAATTCGTTTCTTGGCACCCAGCGCCATTCTAGAACAAGTACCCCAATATGCCGAGACCCTTCAAACGCGTTTTGGTGATACATGGCGTGAAGTCTTAGCCAAAACCGCCGATATGATGGTGCATTTAGGCGATACCAACACCTTAGCTGATGAATCATTCAATGGCATAGAAAATCGCGTACGTGTTGGCCTTGGTGATCGCGACAAGATGGTCAGTTTAGCGGAAACACGTCATGTTTATGAACAACTACCGAATAGCGAATTTCAAGTACTGCCCAACACACCGCATCCGATTGAACAGATGTCTATGGACCGTCTCGGTTATGAAATTCGAGATTTCTTCAGCGCGTAAAAATTGGTGAGGGTAGCGCGTCCATACTCTATATACGCAAGGAGAAAGCAGTTTATGCAAATTCAGTTGAGTGATGTGAATACCCTCAAAAACAAAGATGGTGCTATCTTAATTATCCATCAGGGCAATTTACCGGGGAAGATTGATAAAGCGCTCAAACGCATACCCGAAGAATATCCAGACTTAGCGCTGGCAACACTGGATAGCAACACCGAACCCCAAGCTATTGAAGATTTAGCGATTCAAGATTCTGGATTAACCATGCTTGTTTTTGAAGAAGGCGAAGAAATTGGCCGGATTTTTCGTGCCAAGCCCAAAGAAGTCTATGATTATGCGGCTTATTTAGCGGGCACAGGTGCGCAACCAGAAACTCGGACTGCCGAGGATAAGCGCGGTATGGGTGGCAATCAGGTTGTTAAGCCCATGCATATTACGCAGAAAAACTTTAAATCAGCCGTTATCAAAAGCAAGGTGCCGGTATTGGTAGACATGTGGGCTCCGTGGTGTGGTCCATGTAATATGATAGCGCCCGTTCTGGATAAATTAGCGGCGGAAATGGATGGACAAATCCGCATTGCGAAGGTTAATGTTGATGAGAATCAACGTCTATCCCAGCAATATGGAGTCCAAAGTATTCCTACCATGCTGATCTTTAAAAATGGCAAAGAGGTTGATCGTTTGATTGGTGCTTTGCCGGAAAATCAAATTCGCCAGCGTTTAGCGGAGTGGATCTAATCACTTGAAAACCTGTGAAGGCGACGGTTGCACAGTCGGTTTTTCGATGGTATATTTTAGATAGAAAGTGTCCCATTAGCTCAGAGGATAGAGCGTTGGCCTCCGGAGCCAAAGGCCCAGGTTCGAGTCCTGGATGGGATACACCAAAATAAAAATCCCCAGCTCAATGGCTGGGGATTTTTTTACGTTTAGATACTTAGCGTGAATATGAAACTCACGCTAAGTATCTAAACCAAAGATGATGGTGGCTTTTGTTAAACCAAGCTTTCAATGCCGAGTGAAACGACAACCATCAAAATGAAAAGCAGTGCCGCCAACAAACCCATGCTCTGCAAATCGCCTAATACGTAACCATATTCGGCAGAAAGTTCTTCACGGGAAATCGTGCGTTTCACACTTTTCACAACTTGTTGCTTCGGCTTTGCGTCAGATTTAGTGTTGTCTGTCGCTTTGCTTGCTACAACATCTTCAACACCCATTTCAAGTTCAGTCCGTGCCCGTTCAAGGGTTTGTGCTGAAATATTGGGTCTACTACGTTTTTTCTTAGCCATTTTTCAATAACTTTCTTCTAAGGCTTAAAAAATTCTCAGACTATTCTACCAAATCTGCAAACACTATCCAACGGCGATCATCAACACGATAAGGATAACAGGTAATGAGCGTGACCTGAGCCCCTAAATTGGGATCCATAACCCAGACTGCATCTGGTTCATACTCACGAGATTCACTGACAACATATGTATGGATACGTCCACTTACATCCCGAATACGAATTTCATCACCAATTTGGAGATCAGGCAAGTAACGGAAAATTTCCCCGTAAATATCATTATGTCCAACCAGTACAACATTTTTGTCGGAACCGGGCAATCCACTGGAAATTCGATACCCAACTCCACCTTTAAGCGCCTCCCACGAATCACCATTGATGATGGTAGCATTATTGATATCCAGCGCTGGAATGTCCAAGGCAAAAGGATGGTTACTTGGTGGTTCCGAAATTGTGATGGCCGAGGCGAGCATTTCACGCTGAACAGCCGGACGCAGGTTAGCCGGAACATATTTATCGATTTCGAGTAGATTAAGTTGGGATTCGCCATTTTCATTCGGCGGCGCATGACCACCCGGAATAATATGATTCGCCGCACTCAAAATCGGTGTCGGACTTGGTTCAATACGACCGACCGCTAATTGGCGATCAAGTTCAGCCTGCGTGAGATTGGTGTTCGTTTGAATATCCTGCAAACCAACCCAGCCCCGATAGAGAATAATCGCTAAACCACCAATAAAAGCAATTTCGAGCACGAGTAACGCCCAACTCAACACTTTTTGTTGCAGTGTTTTTTGTGCATCAATTTGCTGAGCAGATCGGCGATTTAGCTGTTGAGGCGTTGTCTTAGGCTCGATAAAGCTGGGATTTTCACTGACATAAACAGGTGTTTCTTCAACAAGATCATCCTCAAAATGAGGAACTTCCTGTGTCAGATCATAACTTGTTGGCTCGATCGGTGCGGGCACTGCGGCGGCCCGTTCATGTTGCGTCGGCAGATTCCCGCCATTTTGCGGCGCAGGTAAATTATTGGGCTTTGTAACAGCAACCGTGCGACCACTTTCTTGCATACGTCGAAAGCGACCTTGGCGCTCCTCACGTCGCCGCATGGCTAAAACACGCTCTAGTTCTTCAACGGAGAGTTCATCAACAGGGCGTTTATCCCTCATAAAAAGAAGCCTCGTATTTGACTTAATAAAATATTGTTCAGTTTGATGTTACGCAGATTTGCAATGTCTGGCAAGTATAGAGCAGACTTTCTAATCTGCTCTATACCTAGTTTTGGCTTGCTAGCATTATACGCTAAGCAGTAATTCTCTTATCAATTGATTTCCCTCCGCTATCGTTTCCGCTGAAAAATTATCTTCGTCAGCTAGCTGGACCATCGTAAATAAATCACGGTAAAGGGGGCTCATTGGTTCCAATGTAAGTTTGGCCAGTTCTTCATACAAAACCATTTTGTCGTCTAAATCTGCGGTGATAATCGCTTGCTGGAATAACTGATGATAATTGGGGTCATGTTTTTGCCAATAGCGTATCGCCCATTTCTCACCCTGCCAATGCATATCCCGTACGTAAAAATAGCAAAGAAATAGTTGGGAAAGGCTATAGAGCATCCGCATCCGTAAAGCCATGTGATAGAGATCATCACCAGAATGCCACATCCGCACATTTTGCAGATAGTTGTAATGAATGCCAAACCACACGCCATATAGATCGCTCGGTTGGGCTTGTAGCGGGAGTTTAGTCAAGTTCTGGAAATATGTCTGCAAATCTTGGAGCAAATTGTTGGGGTCATAAATGATATGGCCCGCGAGAAGCCAATGCGTAAGAGATGCTTCTTTAGTTGCAATTGGTATCGATTCACTATCGCGTAAATCTTGAAGCGCTTGTTGCCCGACAAAGACTAAATCTGTTAGTTTTCCTTCAATTTCGGTTAGCGTTGTCCACAATAAACTTGGCTCAGTCGTGACAATCAAAATATCAAGATCGCTATAAGCTTTGAAACGCTCCGTTTGGGCAGTCGAACCCATTGTCAGAATACCACACACAGCGGGATGTTGAGCAATATTTTTAAGCGCCTGGTCCAAGCTTAAATTAGTAAATTTGGGAGTAGGTTGCCAAATAGACATGAGTATATCCTCATCTAATAACTTGCTTTAGCGGCAAGATAAAATCAGTTGTTCAAAATTATTGGAAAGCAAAAGCAGTAGACGAGCATCAAACTATATTGATACTCACGCAAAAGAATTGCAGAGGGGAGATTGGTATTAGATGAAGTACGGATACATGCTAGAAAACCTTATTTATTCAGTGATACGCGTAAAACGCCAGCCAATTCCGCGCCAATAACCTGCTCATAACGATTAATCTCAAGCCGAAGCGGGCCATTGAATGGCGCACGTGACACAAGTTTAATCGGTGTGCCAGGAATGAGTCCCAACTCATGTAAATACACAAGCACTTCGGTATCATGCGTATGCACCCGACTGACAACTAAATCTTGCGGCGGTTCGACCTCCGCGAGTGGCACATCATCAACTTTAGGCATCACGCCGTCACGAGAAGGAATAGGTTCACCATGTGGGCAACGGGTTGGGAAACCCGCCATTTCTTCCATTCGCTCCACAACACGATCTGTCACGGATAAGCCAAGGGCATCCGCTTCATCATGAACTTCATGCCAGCCAAATCCCATGACGTCAACCAAGAATATTTCAGTGAGACGATGCCGCCGAATTGCATTGAGTGCTTCACGTTGGCCAATCGATGTCAATTTCATGCCTTGATAAGGTTCATGTTCAATATAGCCTGCCTCACGTAAGCGAGTTGCCATACGTGCCACTGCTGGAGCCGAAACGCCCATTTCTTGAGCTAATGCTGACGTACTAACATAGGACGACTCTTGATAAGCCGCGATACGGTATGCTTCAGCAAGATATTCTTGCATCACTGGACTAATCGACATGATACACCGCGCTGATTAAAAATTTAGCCAGCGCGTGCCTCCTTTCAAGATTACGGGATAGGCACTAAATATTGTGGCATGGATTGACATAATTATCATAAGTGTAGCGTTTGTTGGATTTCGGTTCAAGGTTATGCCAACGAAATTTTACAATAAATATTAAAAAAATTACATAGATTTTACGTATGAGAAAGAAAATGGGCGATTCATGTACAGAATCGCCCACCAGTATTTACTGAGATTAGGGTAGGGGCAATTGACTTTCTTCAACCCAACCCATCAAACCACCACAATCGACTTCGTAGTAGTTTGCGCCTTCAAGATTGCCCGCGCGGACAACTTCGCCTTCGATACCAGCGAAACAGGCCGCTGAACTCGGCAAAGCGCCCGGTCCGGCGTTTTCATACAACGTCATCGGACGGGGTCCGGGCACAGTAAAGGTATCCCCAATAGCAAATAAGGGGTCAATTGGTTCGGCCATCAAAAGCGATGGATCACGATCTGCATCGCTAAAAGCGGTATAACCCAAATAGACGCGCCATTCGTTTTCCAGTTCATAGAAAGTTTTGCCTGTTGCTTCTTCAAGGGCATCTTGCAAAGTAATACGGCTTTGAAGCAAGTCAATGATTTGGGCATGTAACTCGAGGCCACCATAATTGGTGAGAAGCCAATTGATAAAGGATACACCCATATCATAGGCCAAGGCGTAGCAACCATCCGCTTCAAACGTAAATGCGCCAATATTGCCATCAATGGTGGGAATATCGGAGTCAAATGAAGCTAAATTACGAATGCGGAAATCATATTGTCCAGCTTGATAAGTGAAGTAGTCAGCTTGACCTTCAACCCACCAATTTGGACCAACGGCAACACCTTTATCGTATTGATAGAGGTGGGCGACTTCATGCGGAATCGTTCCAAAAATGGTGCGGTCCACAATCCACGCTTGGCTAACACGATCTTCGCGGGCAGTTGCATAAATACAACCTTCTTGACGTTCGAACCAAGCATCGGTCGGCGGGGCAATATTTTGGACCGTCATCCCCATTTCAGAGCTGGTATAACCTGCGGCATTATCATTGGAAGTACCACTACCGGAAAATTCACCGAGTGTTTCACGGGTCGGATAAACAACACCCACTGGTTTGTAGCTGATTGGGCCACCAAAGCCTTCAATGCGACGCGGTTCAGTCGCATTCATAGCATACATGGCATTTTCAGCAATATATTCGGGGTCAACTTCATCAGTCCCAAACCAATATAAAATCAGATAGTCACCTTCAGCCCGATGCCATTCACGGGTGGGGTCCCAATAGCTCAGAGCAATGGGTTCAGTATCAACTGCTACATCCGTTTCATCACGGACACGCCAGTAAAATTGGAAGGGACGCCAAGCCGGAACACCCTCACCAGCTGACCACGGATTAGCTGTCCATGCTTCCGTTTCTTCGTCCATTGAGGCTTCAAAACGGGTCAAATCACCATTGGCCATAATCATCCATAAGGTGGCGCTTTGAATGGAACCATTTTCTGATTCAGCGGTCGTGGTGAAAACCATCCCGCGCGGATAATCAGAATTTACAGTGGTTTCGCCAATGGTAATTCCATCGGCGGTTGTGCCTTCGAAGGTTAGCGTGACATCTTCGCCACCCACAGTGGTTAATTCATAACTAACATCATCAACAGGATAGGGGGTTGGCGTCGGCAGATTAGCGCCGCCATCTTGGGCGAGGCTGGGATTAAAGCCTAAAACAAACATGCCCGCTAATAGCGTCACAATGAGACTGCTTAACCCTAAATATTTTAGGTATTTCATATTTTTAACTGCTCCATATAAATTTTTTTGCAGAAAACCTTGATAATCATACCAGCAAGATGTGCTCTTGTGGGATATTTTTCTGATTTTCTAAGATAACTCCAAATTAGTCTCTGTTTTCTGGTCAGCCCCTAGCCGTTGGACAGGGTATAATTAAATCCCCTAGATAGATGGATAATGAAGAGACAAGATTATGGCGCAAGATAAATCTGTTCAACAAACAACTGTGGTTGTGGTCGGGGCTAGTGCGGCAGGCTTGGCAACTGCGGCATGTTTAAAAGAAGCCAATATTGATTTTATATTGCTTGAAAAAAGTTCACAGGTTGGTCAATCATGGCGCAATCATTATGAGCGGCTTCACTTGCATACCAATAAGGCCCTATCTAGTTTACCCGGTCTAAAATTCCCTAAATCTTCGCCTAAATATCCAGCACGCCCAGAAGTGATTCAATAGATCGGAAGATTATGTTGAGCATCATCAATTACAGCCGCGCTTTGCACAAACGGTAGAACGTATTGAGCAAATTGATAATACGTGGCAAGTTGAAACGCAAGACAGCATCTATCAAGCTCAGCATGTGGTCATCGCGACAGGCTATGCCCGCCAACCCAATTTGCCGTCTTGGGAAGGGCAAGAAAATTTCACAGGTGACATTATCCACAGTAGCCAGTATAAAAATGGTCAACCCTATGCTGGAAAACAAGTTTTGGTGGTTGGCTTTGGCAACTCAGCCTGCGAAATTGCCATTGATTTACATGAGCATGGCGCTAAACCTAGTATGTCCGTGCGCAGTGCGGTCAATATCATCCCCAGAGATTTATTAGGAATTCCAATTTTGGCGGTCGGCATTGTCTTGAATTACTTGCCACCCCGTCTGGCCGATTGGCTAGGTTGGCCTATGTTACGCTTGAGAATTGGTGATTTCACGAAATATGGCTTGCGTAAAAAGCCTTATGGTCCAAATATGCAAATACGGCGCGACGGCCAGATTCCCTTACTGGATATTGGCACCTTGCAACTGATTAAAGAAGGCGAAATTAAGATTTTTCCCAGTATCAGTCGTTTTGAAAATAATATTGTGCATTTTGAAGATGGGCAATCACAAACTGTTGATGCAATTATTCTGGGGACAGGCTATCGACCGGCTGTTCATGATTTTCTCAAAACAAAACAGGGCGTTTTAGATGACAATGGCACCCCATTGGCCAGCGGACAACCTACTGCACTCAAGGGGCTATATTTTTGCGGATTTTATGTATCGCCCACGGGGATGCTCCGTGAAATCGCCCAAGAAGCCCGCCAGATTGCCCAGTCCATTGCTAATTCGGGCTAATCTCATAAAAAAACGGGCTGATTATAGAGTTCAATCAGCCCGTCATTTTAAGATTTCAAATCAACGAAATAACCCGTTCGTTATTCCTTAAGTCTGCCCTTCCGGCTCCTTATAGTCTGCTGGTCGCAAAATTAACTCGACTTTACCTAATCCAACAGCCGCATCACCCACATTCATGGCAAAGAAAATTTCGCCCTTATAATCGCGTTTCGTTTCCGGCGCGCGTTCAACTTCTATCGGAATAACTCGACCCTTCTTGGTGTAGACAAGGGCTTGTTCATCAAGTTCATAAACGCCAGCCCCAGCAATTTGATTTTCGTTGCCTTTAGCTTTCTTCAAAGTACGCACCCCGCGTCCAGCTCGACCTTGGACGGGATAATCCTCAAGGTCTGTGCGTTTACCGCGTCCATCATCTGTAATAACCAAAACTTGGCGACCTTCAGCTACAATGCCGGCCCCAACAACATAGTCTTCGCCCTTGAGTTTAATGCCAATAATACCGCCTGCATTGAGACCCATGGGGCGGACTTCTTCAACGGCAAAGCGGATGGCCTGAGCTTCATGTGAAACAATCACGATTTCATCATCATCATTCACGACATCCAGTCGAACAATGGCATCGTTATCATCGACATTGAATACAAAGAAGGATTCTGATTGAAGTGGCGGTAAGTTCTCGATCTGAATACGTTTGACCTGCCCTAATTCTGTGGTAAACAGAATATAGCTATCATCCATATTATCGGGTAAACACAGCATCCCTATAACTGGCGCATCTTGGGGCAAACCACATAGACGATTGATTTCAAGCCCCTCAGTTGGATCCTCTGTTTCCGGCAATTGACCAACCGATATACTGCCAACTTCGCCGCGATTGGTAAACAGATAGACTGTATCCAGCGTGGTACCTTCACTTACAAAGAAAGGTGGTTCTTTATCGCGTTTGCTGAGACGTGGTTCGGTATCTTCTGGGGTACGACTAATCAATCCTGTACCGGTCAAGCAAACAAAGGTTTGTTCTTGGGGTAGGGTTAGATATTCAAGATTAACTTCTTCAGGCGCACCATCGACAACTTCTGTTTGGCGTGTATCTGGATAATTCTCCAGCATTTTCTTGAGTTCGCGTTTAACTTCCAAGCGTACTAAGGCCGCACTCGATAGCAACATACGCAAATCGCTGATGAGTTTCACCAGACCTTCATATTCTTCTTCGAGTTTTTGGCGTTCCAGCGCGGCCAAACGACGTAATTGCATATCAAGGATAGCTTGCGCTTGTACCTCACTCAATTTGAGTTTACTCACCAGTTCGTCACGGGCAGTTTGGACATCAGCGGCATTCCGAATGATCTTGATTGCCTTATCAATATCATTTAAAGCCGTCAACAACCCTTCAATAATATGGGCGCGTTGTTCAGCCTTAGCCAAATCATATTGACTACGGCGACGAATAACTTCCATCCGGTGCTCAACATAAATTTTGAGCGCTTGCTTCAAGGATAGTAAACGTGGCTCACCGTAAGCCAAAGCCAGCATAATGATGCTAAAAGTTGATTGCAGAGGTGAATACTTAAAGAGAGCTTCCAGCACTTCAGACGGATTGGCCTCTTTGTCAATTTCCATGATGATCCGCAACCCTTGACGGTCCGATTCATCACGTAAATCAACAATACCTTCAACTTTACCCTTCTTAACTAAGTCCGCAATCCGCTCGATTAGACTACTCTTGTTAATTTGATAGGGAATTTCAGTGACAACCAATTGCTTACGGCCACGACCCAACTCCTCAAGGTGAATCTTGGCACGAACAATAACTTTACCGCGTCCAGTGGCATAGGCACTGCGCAACATATCATCGCCATCGGCATCATATTTGCGGTAAACATAGCCACCAGTGGGAAAATCTGGACCTTGGATAAAGCCCATAAGGTCTGTCACGCTGATATCATCAAGATTCTGCCAGTTGTCCAACATGTAAATCAGCGCATCACAAACTTCATTCAAGTTGTGCGGAGGGATGCTGGTACTCATCCCGACAGCAATACCTGAGGCACCATTGACCAACAGATTCGGCATGTTGGCCGGTAAAACATCTGGTTCTTGCAGAGAACCATCAAAGTTATCGGTGTAATCGACCGTATCTTTACCAATATCATCGAGGAGATGATTCCCAATGGTAGACATACGGGCTTCCGTATAGCGCATTGCCGCCGCCGCATCACCATCAATGGAACCGAAGTTCCCTTGCCCATCAACAAGCGTATAGCGCATGGCAAAGGGTTGAGCCATACGGACCATCGAGTCGTACACTGAAGAATCGCCGTGCGGATGATATTTACCAAGGACCTCACCCACTACACGTGCACTTTTACGATACGGTGTATCGGGACCTGACCCCATGCGATACATCGCGTAAAGAATGCGCCGATGGACAGGTTTTAGCCCATCCCGTGCATCCGGAAGTGCCCGTGAAACAATCACACTCATGGCATAGTCCAAATAGGACTCGCGCATTTCTTCATTTATATTTCGTTGCCGAATCGAACCAATTCCCATATTTTAGCCTCTGGGTATTACCTTCACTGGAAATAATGTATGGATAATGACTTGATAAACATAGTTGCGCGGGCAACTATAGGTGATAGTGCAGTATTTTGTCAAAAGAAATTTTAGAACAAGTGTTCAACTATTATACCGATTATTGTTTTTTTGTGCAAAGTGGAAATCTTGCACAATACTCTATTCTAGGGAGATTCTAAGCTAAAAATCTACCCCAATTTATTAGGATGATAAGATTTTGTAAAAAATCACTAGAACGGCCATCTGACAAAAAAACCTCGTATCGGGTTAGGATACGAGGTCAAATTATTTAGGAAACAGCTTGCTTACAATACGCTTGTAAAAATGGACTGTCCGCCGCCATAGATTAAACGGTAGCAGACTTGTCGCCACTTTTTTTGAAG
>JBNLCD010000110.1:0-12385 GCA_050303635.1 Anaerolineae bacterium | reverse complement strand
GAGAAAGAAAAAAAGGGGCGGACATGTCCGCCCCTAATAATTATTCAATAAGTTTATATTCTCCTCAATTTTCATTTACTTTTCGCACTGTATTTGGAGTTCTGAGAGAGAATATTTTTATCCTTTAATTTACCCCTTATGTTCCTTAGTGTAATCAACTCTTTATTAATATTTTAGTGATAAACTACCCCTTTTTAGGGTGTAATATGAAATTTTATAAACTTTCCTAGGTGTTTTATCATTTTTGCGCTACGCTATGCACGAATTTCATAGCATTTATCATTTGTAGGATATTTTTTATTATGACAGTTTCATATAGCAAACTTCATGCTCAATTGGTTGAACTCGCCACTCAAATCAACCGACTTAAAAAAACAGTATTAGAGGGTAAATTTGAAATTACCCAAGAGCTATTTACTTTAACACTTGTTCGAGGTGGTTTTCTTGAACTGGTTAAGGCAAATGGTGGTAAAACTATGCGTTTTACAATCTATAATGGCCATGCTACAGTGGTCCTTCAAGAATTCCATATTCCAGATTTAGGGGATGAAAATAATCTGCGGGGCTTCTTATTATCGGCCAATGATGGCGTCGAAACCCTTGCGCTCGGGAAATTCGAGCCAGAGATTGGTCTTGATGATGCCATGCAAGAATTTCTAGAGGGGTTAAGAGTTGTTGTCATCAATGCGTTTAAACACGGCAATGATATCCATATCCAACTCGTCAAATCGCGGAATGTCTCGTGACACCAAAGCAAAATCGAGTCAAATAAAAATCCTGCTAAAATTTGACATTAGCAGGATTTTTGTTTTAGGTACCTAGCAATGTGTTATCTAGACGAGGCGGGGGAAGCACTTGCACAAAATATTCTTTACCAAATAAATCCTCTAGCATATCCAGCGGAAACATATCGGGTTGAATCGGGAATTGGGAACGATGTTGAGCAATTGCGTTTACCTTTTGATAAATATAGGGTTCAACATCAATACACGCCGTGGCTTGACCCGTATTGGCTTGACTATCCCGCAATGCTTGCAAATCTAATTCACCAATAAATTGCGCTTCCTCACCCCGTCCCGCAAATTTTGTTGGTTTTTCCGGCGAAAAAACGAGACAAGCGGTACTTTCCACAGCGACAACATGCGCATTCCGGGGAGTGCCGTAGGCTATACCCATCTCACCAAAAAAACGGCCCGGTTGAATAATATTAATCTTTTCGAGTTTTCCTTCATCATCTTCACGTAATACATCGGCTTTGCCTGACAACATCAAATACAATTTTTTGGCAGGTTCACCTTGCTCAATAATATAAAAACCGGGTGGAAACCAATTGACCTCAACATGATCACTTGCAAACTGTAACATCGTCGTTTCTTCAGCAAGCAGTGTCAGCGCTAAAACAAAATCGGGCGATCCTAAATAATAATCATCTAAACCCATCAACCAATTGACTAATTTATCTGAAAACAAAACATCTTGAGCGGGAAAATAAGCATGGTACAGGCGCAAATTCCTGAAAACCTCGTCTTCCGCACAACAACGTAAACAGGTCAACGTAGTTGCATCACTCACGGCAATATGATCGGGATGACCATAACCCCCGTCGGGTCCAAAGGTAATGACAATATTAGGTCTAAATGCTCGAATGGCTTGCTCTATCTTGAGCATAAGTTCAGTTTGTTCAACCTGCTGAAGCGTACCGTCGCCATAATCCCAACATTCCGATTCTTGAACCCCCATGACCTTGCATGAATTTTCAAGTTCACGCGCGCGTACGGTACCGAGCGTACGTCGGGTTGCGATGCGGGCATCGCGAATCTGGCCTGCATTCCCCGGCGTCACTGAAATAATCTTGACGATTGCGCCTTCAGCAACGTATTTAGCAAAGGTTCCACCGGCACAAAATACTTCATCATCGGGATGAGCAAAGACTCCTAATATACGAAGTTGATTCATGGTGAAGCATCCTTACATAGTTCACTAAAATATAAGTTTATCTTTGCAGAGTACTTCTTTTATCGCATATTTTTATGAATTTGGCGAAAATACATGAGATAGACTGAGTAGCTACATGGTGTGAGGATATGAGAATTGCTGTTGAAGAGAAGAACTCGGCAACGCGGGGTGCGTTTACTGCGCGCCGAGTTTGTTTTTATTTCTTAGTCTTGCGGCTCAACAATATAAGCGTGCAGATCATCTTCTTCAATAATAAGTTCGACTTGGCAATTTCTAAACAGTCGCCCCATCGTATATTCACTGTAAGCGCTAGCTGAAGCAATCACAATTGAATACTTTTGAGTTGATTTGATGGCATCAATTACAGCGGCATTATTTTCAAAATACTTCATATCTTCGGACAATAAAACGTAGTCAAAATTACTATCGGGAATCTCTGTTGAGAAAACGCCACTTGGTACTTTACTGCGGGCAATGCTGAGCGGCTCTTCTAAATCATCTACACCATAAACATTAAAGCCCCGTGCAATCAATTGGGCGGCGGGAACACCATCACCACAACCGATGTTGAGCACCGAAGCACCGTCTCCATTACTTGGAAATTCTGACAATAAACGTCCGATCCAACGCCGATATTCAGCCCGACTAACCCACCAGCGCCAATGATAATCTGCGCCTAAGTTAGCATAGCGGTCGGCTCGACTCATCTCCGTTACTCCCGTCATACGCAAAATCCTATAAATTCCAAAAGGATTGTAGCTAGGCGAATAGGTTTAGGCAAGAGACAAGGTGGGAATAGACGGGGCGCTAAGCGTGCCAAGCACACCAATATATACAAAAAGACGAGGAAAAACTCCTCGTCTTTACAACATGCCATAAATTAATCTTGCTTCTTGGATTTCAAGGCATCAACTGCGCGTCGGGCCAGTTGTCCCACTGTTCAAGCAAAGCCACCATAGCGTTCTTCACGCCACACATTGGCAATATTGTTATAGCCTGAACGTTCCCAGAAACCGGGTTTGTCTTCGGTGGTGAACTCTAAGCCGCGAAGCCACTTGCCACCCTTCCACAAATAGCGATCTGAATCCGTCTTACCACCGGGTAAAGCCGCCATCAGACCCCGCAAAGGATAGCCATGTTCAGCCTCCAATGGGCGACCGTCATGATTGAACGCCAACATGAAGTTATCAGCTAGCGCGGCTTCCAAAGATGTATTAGTTGTGTAGCCATATTCACAGTGTTGCACCACAAATTTAGCCGTATCCTTAATTTTGAGAATACCTTCATCAACCAAATCTTGTAGATGGATGCCTTCCCACTCTGAATCAAACATGCTCCAGCGGGTGACGCAGTGTAGATCATAGGTCATTTTGCGGTGTGGCAACGCCATGAATTCTTGCCACGTGAAACTCACTTCTTCTTCAACTTCGCCAAAAAAGCGAATATTCCAATCGCTCAAATTTTCATCATAGAGCGGAATGGGGCCAATATGAAGCACTGGAAACTTCAAGGTTAATGATTGGCCCGGCGGCAAACGCCCTTCTTTTTTCATTTGTTGTTCGAGTTGTTTACGCTTCTCAAAATCATTCATCTGATTCATTCCTCAGCCAGAATTCTTGCCAAAACTGTTTCGCATTATAGCGAAACTTTATTAATGATTTGATAGCGAGCCTAAAATCCCGTGGTTTCAGGTCGTCTATATCGAATTAGACGCTGAATAGCCTTCAGTTCATACGGCCATTGATACCATTCCATTTTATAGCGAACCGTTGATAAGCCCCGCAGGAGTCCCCGCATTTGTCCGCGCAGGCGAATATCTGTCACCGTCGGATAATAGGCATTAATGACCGATTCAAAATCACGTACTTTGCGCCGTGCTTTATCTTTGAAGAACGGAGTTTCAGGATTACGCCGCAAAGAGAATGTTTCCCAAGCTGGATCAGACCATTCTTCAAGCCTTTGCGGGAATGTGAAACCATGTTCTTTCGCGGCTTTGAGCAATTCACTCCGATCATGCGGAACGGGCGTATAGATATATAAAATCAATTCGGTCGCGGGATTAATCTTCTTCAGTTTGCGGATAAATTGAATCGTTTGGTCAATATCAGCCATGGGGTCCGGCGGATTACCCAATACAAAACTAAATTCAGGCACAATACCCAGATGTTTCATTTTTTCGGCAAGGGCGAGCGTGCGTTCTGGATTACTTTTGCCGCCCTTATTCATGAGTTTCAAGGTCTCTAACGAACCACTCTCGGCCCCCATAAAGATCATTTTACAACCACTCTTCTTGAGTTTTTGCCATGTTGCATCCGAGTATTCACTT
Organism: Anaerolineae bacterium; assembly: GCA_050303635.1. GTDB lineage: Bacteria > Chloroflexota > Anaerolineae > Aggregatilineales > J027 > JAKEEQ01. The sequence continues at coordinate 8,103 of JBNLCD010000110.1, read as the reverse complement.
AGCGTATCGACGCGTCCCAGCCCCCACCATGTCAGGTTAAATTGGGCAATGCGGTCAGAAATTTCAGCGGTGCGATTTTCATTCACGAAGAAATCCATATCGTGAAATTCCATGCCATCCGCGCCATAATCTTGACTTAAGACACGCATCACATCCTCAACACGTTCAGGACTTTCAGGGAGCCAACGTTGATTCACCATTTTTACCACGGCACAAAAACTACAAGAGAATGGACAGCCAAAGCTCGAATGATGCGATAGAACCGCTTTACCTAAGTAACTCCGGCCACGATAGTCTGCCATGTTCACACGATGATACGGAAAATGAGGTAAATTATCGAGCGGTACGAGTGGCGCGCGCGGTGTCGTGCAAATAGCATCATTTTTCATATAAGTTAGGCTCGGAACATCATCCAGACTGCCCCCCTGATGCAAAATATCGACAAGTTTGCGAAAGGCTGGTTCGCCCTGACTTTCAATCACATAATCTACATAACCGCTTTGCACAGATTGATCACCAAAATGTGAGGGGAAATATCCACCCCAAACAATATTGAGATTGGGCACCGCTTGTTTAACTTGTTTGGTAACCGGAATGGCTTGCCGCAATTGTGGACCCGGCATAACCGTTACGCCAAGTACTTTGGCTTGGGTTGCTTGTACGCGTTCAATAATATAGCTAGCAGGGTCGTCAATCAGATTGCCGTCAATAATTTCAGGTGTGTAGTCACCCTCAATCACCCGCGCAATCGCCAATAACGACATCGGCAGGCGCTGTTTACCAGGCGTAGTACTGATTGGATTAAATAAGAGAACTGCTGGCGCAGGCTGAGTTGAATGACTTCCCATAAAATTCCCTCTTCTTGGCTTAATCTAATAAAAATGTACTTGTTTATGGATAATTCGATGTAACTGAACAAATAACGGTTGTGGTGGCTGTATTTAGGATTAACGTATCCACTGGCTCAACTAGACTACCCTCATAATAAAAATCAAGTCTATCATCACTTGTCAGAGTCACCGTATTGTTTTTTGAGACATTTGCATATTGCTGACCATTTATAACAAAGGTATTGCGCGTGTAACTTGAATCAATACTTACCCATGCATTTTCCAATGTTTTGCCTTGATAATCAATATGTACACCAAATGCAAATGCGTCAGCCGGATCAGTTACCCCCGATGGACTCGCAATTACCAACGTACCCGAGCATTCATGATTAGGTACCATTGTTGGCAATATGTCGGCAGAATCAGGCGCATTGTTTTGTAGAAGAAAGTTTACGCCTAAAGCGAACCCTAGCAACAAACTTATCAGCCACACTAAACATCCACCGGCAGTAGACTGTTCCATAATTTTGCCTTTTTATAAACAATCGTTATGCCATTTTAACATCAATCGCAATTCACTAGTGCCAAACACATATTTTAGAGCGATGTTCCGAATTAGATTACGCATTATATAGTACATTTGGATTGTCCCTACCAAAACAAATGAGCCTACATCTGCGGTCGATATAGGCTCAATTTATCATGTTAATTGCTTTTATGGCAATTACCTGAGGTTTTTTGCCTGTCAGATGATGCTGAAATTATTCCATCACGCGTAATCGCGACGGAATATCCATCCGCCACATGCGTCGCAGACTCAAGAGTGGTGTCAGTGAAACCACAATCACACCCATCAGAACACTGTACATGAGAGTCGCCGGTGACATATCGATGACAAAATTAATTTCGGGCATCATATCTTCAATCTGACCTTTGATCATGTAGAGCACGATGATATACCCAAGGCCAATTCCTAGGATTGTCCCAAGAATACCCGTCACGAAATTCTCCAAAACTTGCATGCGAATAACCGTGCGCACGGATAGACCAAAAGCAAACATCGTCGCAATCTCACGCGCTCGTTCTTCAATGTTGATGCTGGTTGAGTTAAACGCAATGAGGAATGCCATAAGCATCGCGATCACCTGGACAATTACCAGAATAGAGTCAAAGACGGCTATAGCTTCTTCAAAAGCATTTGGCAAATCCTGAACCGCTTGAATAGAAGCCACACCTTGTTCTTGGAACAAAGCTCGCCGAATTTCATTTTGAGTTACACCTTCGGCTGGATACAGAGTCAGCATATTGGTATAACCAGCCATGCCCATCAGTTCAGCTTGGTTAAAGCTCATATAGGCTTGCGGACGCATTGGATTACTGTGAATACCCACAATTGGCAAGTCAGTTTCTGCCATGCTGTAGACAAATAATGTCTTGCGGGCTGGATGTAAAACGGTAACCGTATCACCAACACCAAGCCCCAGATCATCAGCGGCCTTTTGCGAAATTACAATGCCCGCTTTATCATTTGTCAATGTTCCCTCTTTGAGATCGGGTTGCCAGAGGGCCGTTTCGGGGTCATACATCTCAATACCAATACCGATCTCGGTATCATTTTGGATGAGTTTGCCAACCATTATCATATCAACATCAACATTCGCAAATAACGGCGCACCATCGTCATCTGTTAAATTGCGAATACTGGCAACACGCTCTGAATCTACTGAATACGGAACATCCAGCATAACATTGAGCCGATCACGGTGGCTACTCAGATAGAAATCAGTAGTCTGCGCAATGGTGGTGTCAAAAGTATCTAGTAATCCTGACATCCCCACCAACAAGAAAATGGCAAGGGAAACACCGATCAGCGTGAGTAAGGTACGCCATGGTGCACGGAGTAAATTACGAATTGGCATTTGGGTGAAACTTTGCCCGAACGTGGGTAGACGTTCCAATAACGGTGCCAAACCGCCCCCTTTTGCCACGAGATACCCGGATTGAATAGCATCAACGGGTTGGACACGGACTGCTTTCACAACCGGATACAGGGTTGCTAAGAGCGGGATAGCAATGCCGAAGAGCGCTCCTAGTAAATAACTTTGCAGATAGAATGGATTACCAAAATAGGGCAACGGATAAAAGTCTTTCATCAGATCTGCAAACGCATAATTGAGCGGATAGCTTAAAATCAGACCGAAAATTGTGCCTAACACAGCGATTTGTAACCCAAGAAGCAAAGGTCGAACCGCAAGCCAATGGCGTTTGACACCCAGCGCCATACCAATGCCGATTTGCCGACGTTGCGCCTCAACAATTCGCCCAGCCAGATTGAAAGAAGCCAAAGCTGACCCTAAGAGAAACAAACCCGCCACAATATTCCAGATGCGTTGATCACCCTTGGCATCGGTATAAAGTGCATTCAGGGAAGGATCTTCCGATTGGCGAGACATGGTGAAACCAATATCATCAAATTGGCTGTCAAGGAGTGCTGTAATGTCTGTCTCAACTCGAGCCAAATCGGCATCTTCATCGACATCGAGTAAAATATCGTTTACAAGACCTTCGTGATCGCTGAGGCTTTGCGCACTTTCCAGTGTCATATACATGACAGCAAACGTGTTTTCGTTTTCGCCGAGCCCGCCTTCAGCTGGCACGAGATTAAAGTTTTCCGGAGTCTGCCCCCGTCCCACAAAGTTTAAGGGTATTCGCCCTGCAATTTGGACGGAGTCGCCGGGTTCCAGCTCTCTATATTTGGTAAAGAGATAATCGATGATCACCGTATTTTCGCCCACATCGTTGGCCGTCAGATTACGACCTTCAATCAAGTTCAACTTATTGATATGAGGTCCATTATCACGCATATCCAGACCGATAATTCGTCCCGGATATAGCAGGGTTTCACCATCATGAGATGCATCCAGCAATGTTAATACCAATAGACGCGTTTCTACATCAGTGACGCCGTCAATGTCGCGGAGTGCGGCTTCGATGTCTTGTTGCTCAACATAACTGCCTTCTGTCATTTCTAGACGGAGATCATACATATTCAACATCTCATAGCTTTTGTCGAGAGATGAGACGCGCCATTCCCGTTGATTACCAAATGCACTGAAAACAGCCGTACCCAATGCTGTAATAAGGGCAATGGATATAATCAGCAACCAGCGTTCGCGCGCATCACGCATTGACCATCGCAAGAAGAATCTGAAGTTCATTATCCACCTCCTTACCAATGTAATTGTGCGACAGCGGCTCGACCTTCTTCAGGTGAACCATCCCGCACAATTTGCCCGCTACTCAATTCGATAACACGATCGGCAATCCGTGAAATCTCACGGTTGTGGGTCACCACAAGAACGGTTTTGCCTTCAGTCGATTGTTTCATCAGCAGTTCGAGGATTTGGACACCGGTGTGGAAATCTAACTCGCCCGTGGGTTCATCAGCGAGCAATATCGGGTTGCCGGTAGCCAGCGCGCGGGCAATCGCTACACGTTGTTGCTCACCACCTGATAATTCGTGCGGGAAATGGCGTGTCCGCTCACCTAAGCCCACACTGGCTAGAATCTCACCAGCGGCATAGTGACGATGTCCATTCCGTTGCATATCAATGCAGAATTGGACATTTTCTTCGGCGGTTAAACTTGGGAATAGATTAAAGCTTTGGAAGATAAAGCTCACGGTTTCGCGACGAAAGGCAAAGCGTTGACCTTGCCGCATCTCGCTAATGTCATCGCCATTGACAAGGACAGTCCCCGCACTAGGCACATCCAACGCGCTAATAATATTCAAGAGAGTTGTTTTGCCACTTCCCGAAGGACCAAGCACAACAACAAATTCTCCGGCTTCAATATTCAGAGAAATATCTTGTAAGGCATTTACTCTGATATTGCCCATCTCGTACCATTTTGAGACATTCTTGAGGGTAATCATTTACCCACCTCACTTTCTTTCGTTCTATTGGTAGGTGGGCTAACCTGTTGCCACCTATTCTATTTGTTCATCTTCAAATGTTTGGCTAATCTTTCTTAGTAAGGCAATCAAGCTTTGTGTTTCGGTTTCATCACTGAGTACATCGAATACTTTTTGGGCGATCATGCGATCAATACGTTTATGTTCCTGATCAATAGATTGCCCTTTAGACGTCAGTTTCAACCCGTACGAGCGTCGATCACGTTCACTGATCACTCTTTTGAGGAGTCCACGTTTTTCTAGACGATTAATGGCGCTGGTTAGGGTGCTACTCGGGATGCGAAGTTCATCGGATATCTCCTTGAGGATGATATCTGGATTCTCAGCAATAAGACCTAAAATATGGAGATCTTGTTGCAACATCCCCTTCAACATCCCCGACCACGTGCCCAATTCATCTAAACGCACATTCCAGGTTATTTGGTGGAGCAAATCGCTGATGGTATCGATGACGTCAACGTTTGATGGAGATTTTTGATCAGCATTCATTTTGCGCCCTTTTATATTTCGATGTTCGTGTTTTCCGTTGTTCAAAAATTACGATATAAAAAAAGTACGAATGTCGTACTAATATCATATCATCATTTTTTCACCAATGCAAGCATTTTCTGGATGGTAAAATATTTTGGTTTGGGAGCATATAGTAATAAAAGAGCTACTGCCTTTAAGACAGTAGCTCAACCAAGCATTTAGAGGAAAGATGGTTTAGAGTTTAGACTTGGGGACCAGCGTTAATTACTTCTGCGGTCGCTTGGTCAGTAAAGTTTTCGAAGTTCTTCTTGAACATACTCGCTAATTCAGTGGCTTTGGTATCATAGGCGGTCTTATCAGCCCATGTATTGCGCGGTTGAAGAATTTCATCAGGTACACCTTCGATGGTGGTTGGAATGCTCAAACCAAAGATTGGCTCGATAACATAGTCAACATCATTCAATTCACCATTGAGCGCGGCATTTACCATGCGGCGGGTATATTTAAGGCTCATACGTTCACCCACACCATAAGCACCACCGGACCAACCCGTGTTAATCAACCAAACCCGACTACCATACTTGCGGATCTTTTCAGCCAACAATTCGGCATATTCCATTGGGTGCAAGGGCAAGAATGGTGCGCCAAAACAAGCACTAAAGGTAGCTTGCGGTTCAGTGACACCCCGTTCGGTACCAGCTACTTTAGCAGTATACCCACTAATGAAGTGATACATCGCTTGTTCAGGGGTCAATTGTGAAATCGGAGGCAAGACACCGAAAGCATCTGCGGTTAAGAACAAGACATTTTCGGGATGGCCACCGAGACCCGTGTCACTCGCGTTCGGGATGTAGTGAATGGGATAGGAGCAACGGGTATTTTGGGTGTATTGAAGATCGTCGAAATCAGGACGACGATTTTCATCTAGCGGGACATTTTCGAGAATGGTCCCGAACATTTCAGTTGTGGCATAAATTTCAGGTTCTTTTTCGGGGCTGAGATTGATGGTCTTGGCATAGCAACCGCCTTCGAAATTGAAGACACCATCATCGCTCCAACCGTGTTCGTCGTCACCAATAAGGGTGCGGCTTGCATCAGCGGAAAGGGTGGTCTTGCCTGTACCGCTCAAACCAAAGAACACAGCAGTGTCACCACCGGGGCCAATATTGGCGGAGCAGTGCATGGAGAGCACGCCCTTCTTCGGGAGCAAGTAATTCAAGATGCTGAAGATACCCTTCTTGACTTCACCAGAATAGAGGGTACCAACAATCAAAATAATACGCTTATCGAAGTTCACCCCGATAAAGGTTGGTGTTTTGGTACCGTCTACCGCTGGATCAGCTTCCATCCGAGGTGCGGCGACAATCGTGAATTCAGGTTGGTGTACAGCCAATTCTTCATCAGTTGCCCGAACAAACATATTCCATGCGAACAAACCGTGATAAGCGGCTTCACTGATGACACGTACTGGTAAACGATGCTTGGGATCAGTACCCCCAAAAGCATCCAGCACATAAAGATCTTTATTGCTTAAGTAATTGAGTGCTTTTTCATAGAGATTATCGAAGACTTCTTCGCTAACAGGTTGATTGACATCACCCCACCAGATGTCATCATGGATGGAGGGTAGATCAACAACAAATTTATCTTTAGGAGAACGACCTGTAAACTTACCGGTTAAAACACGGAGTGCACCATGTTCAGTTAAAATAGCCTCACCCGTGCGTAGAGCATGTTCATAGAGTTCAGCTGGCTTCAAGTTCCAGTAGACAGTGCCACTGGTTTCTACACCGACGGCGGACAAATCAACTTTGCTATGAACGTGTTGTGCTTCTGTCATGAAAAAAATTTCTCCCTCAACTTATTGCGGGTTTATTTAGCTTAGTGAATTTTACGGAGGTTGTGAAAAACCTCACAGATGCTAGTCTAGCATGTTGGACAAACAAAAATCCATGCCAAATAGCACAATCCTTCAAATAAAACGTCATATTTTGGCAAAAGTTACGCACTTTCGTGAAATTTGTCACGAAGATCATCAATTTGTGCACTTCGTACAAATCAATAGTGGAGCGAACGTTTCAGCTTGAGGCATATTTTATTCATATATAAAATAAATAGGACGTTTATTCTGCTATAAATTTAAAATTTTAAGGTTGAGAGTCCCGATTTTTGAGAAAAAATTAGTATTAGGTTTTCGTGAAATCGAAAAAAAACATGTTAAAATTGAAAAAATCCCACACGCCAACATTTTATGTGGACAAAAATTCGCAAATACCAAAATCTAGGTAACAGTTGTATGTTTATATTACGCTGGACATTTCCACTTTTTGGTCTGCTACTTCTTTTGGCAAGTGGCATGCAAGCCCTTGCGTTAATTAATACACCCGATGAATCCTATTGGATTAGTTTTGTCTCCACCCGAACCCGCTTCTTGGACCGCCAGATTTATCGGATGCGCTCCGATGGGTCCAATGTTCAACAATTAACCTTTGCCCCCCAAACTCGTCTCGCTCCAACATATTCCCCTGACGGGCAATATATAAATTTCACCTCATTTGAATATGGTGACACGGAGATTTTTCGCGTGAAAGCCGATGGCGGAATATTGGAGCAGGTCACTACCCGGAATGGACGCAGTGGTGCGCCAGCTTATTCACCAGATGGAAATTATCTCGCATTTAATGGCACGCTTGGCGGGAATTTCAATGCGACCACCCAAATACTGGTGCAAGACTTGCAGACTAATCGCACCCAACTAATTACAAATACACCATCGTCAAATTTAGCGCCGCGCTGGTCACCGGATGGCAAATGGTTGGTCTATGTCAG
>JBNLCD010000109.1:0-12411 GCA_050303635.1 Anaerolineae bacterium | reverse complement strand
ATGCCACCATAGAGCAACTTCAGCTCTCGAATGCGATGTTGACTGAGGCCCGTAATAAAGCTGTCGAAGCGCAACGGCTCAAACAACAATTTGCCCAAACCATCAGTCACGAGTTACGTACGCCGTTGAATCTGATTGTGGGCTTTACCGAAACGATGATTAAATCCCCCGAATATTATGGCAATCCACTTTCGCCCGAATATCTACGTGATTTGAGTGTGGTTTATCGTAACGCAACCCACCTACAAAATCTGGTGAATGATGTACTGGATTTGGCACGCTTGGAAAAAGCGTCCATCATGTTAGTGGCCGAACCCCTACAAGTCGAGAATGTTATCAATGATGCCGCCAATACGGTGCGTGGCTTGGTTAATAAACAGGGTCTCAATTTGGTGGTCGATATTGAGTCAGAACTGCCGATGATCTCCGGTGATGCGGTGCGTCTCAAGCAAATTTTGCTAAATCTGCTGAATAATGCCGTGCGCTTTACCGAAGAGGGCCAGATTACGCTCAAGGCAGTTGCGCAGGAAAATGACGTCAGTATTTGCGTTGAGGACACGGGGACAGGCATTCCTTATGATCGGCAAAATGCGATTTTCGAGCCATTTCTTCAACTGGAAAATCCCATGCAACGGCGGCGCAACGGCGCGGGTCTGGGGTTAGCCATTAGCAAACATCTGGTCGAACTGCATGGTGGGAATATCTATGTGAGAAGTCAACCGGGCCAAGGGAGCAAATTCTATTTCAACATCCCCATTTATATTCCCGAAACACTTGAAGTCGAACGTTTATTAAAAACTGAAGCGGACTCCGCCACCCAAGAAGAAGTTTCCAACCGCATCCCGCTTTTGGTCGTGACAAAGAACTCATCCGCCGCGACTTTATTGTCTCAAACATTAGGCAACTATCGTCCCATTATTGTGTCAGATATCCATCAAATAACATCGGTTGCCCAGAAAATGATGTTGCATCAGGTGGTTATCGATACGAATAGCGCGTATTTCAGTGAGGAACAACGGGAGCGTCTAATGTGGAGTCCTGAACTTAAGGATGTTCGTATTATTTTTTGCCCATTACCCAATGAGGATTCGTTGCGGCAACAATTTGATGCCGACGGGTTTGTCGTCAAACCAGTTTCTCAGCAGAGTATCCAAGATATGCTTCAGCAAGTGGACCCCAATTATGAACAAATCTTGATCGTTGACGATAATCGTGATTTTGTACGCTTAATGGATCGTTTGGTGTCATCTTCGGCTCAGCATGTCCAAATCATGCACGCCTTTAGTGGCAGTCAGGCGATAGCGCTCACCCAAGAACATCAATTTGATCTCGTGCTGATGGATATTAATTTGCCAGATATAGAGGGTATCCAACTGGTGGGCGATATCCGCCGCCTGTCTCCGAATGATAAGTTAAAGATTATCATCGTCTCGGCCTATGATATTGAACTAGCGGCAACACCACTGCCCGGCGAATTATCAGTTTGGAAATCTACGGGGCTATTTCCTAACGAGATTTTGAAATTTATTCAGGTCGTTGTGTAGCCTGACTTAATATTGAATGGGAGTGATACTGAATGCGCTGTGCAATACTGGCCGATATACATGGCAATCCTCTAGCGTTAGATGCGGTACTAGATGATATTCAGAGACGCGGTGGGGTTGATCAATATTGGATTTTGGGCGACTTGTGTGCAATAGGATTCGATCCGTCAGGTGTGGTCGAACGACTTAGAGACTTACCGAATGCAATAATTATCTATGGAAATGCAGATCGTTATGTCGTATCAGGTCAGTTTCCGCCACCGACTGTTGCTGATGTGGAGTCTAATCCTGAGCAAGCCTTCGTTTTGGCCCAAGTTGCTGGAAATTTTAGCTGGACGATAGGACATTTACACGCGGCGAATTGTTTCGACTGGCTCACCACCCTGCCTTTTGATCATCGTCTAACACTGCCGGATGGCACACGTGTCTTATTGGTCCACGCCAATCCTATGACAGATGAAGGCCCCGGTCTAAATCCCGCGCGTGGTAATGCCGAAATCGAGGCCGAAATCGCGGGCACTGAAGCCGATCTTATTTGCATTGGGCACTTTCATATGGCAATGAACCGACAGGTGAACGGCACACATATTATCAACCCGGGGTGTGTTAGTAATCCGCAATCAGGTCCAGATTTACGGGCCGCTTATGCATTATTGGAAGCTGACACTGATGGCTACACGATTGATTTTCATAAAGTCGCTTACGATGTAGATGCCGCCGTGGAGGCTACGCATCAATCGCATAATCCGGGTATAGAATTCAACCTGCGTTGTCTACAAGGGCAAGTATTAGCGCGCTGGCAGTCAAAATGGGATGGTATCACCCACGCCGCTTATTAACAAATCTTTTACTCGGAGGCGTTTTTGATAGCCAGACTTATTATTCGACGTTCATCAATAAGGCCGCTTCGCGCACAATATTGTGCAATGCAGGATTTATCTGCAAATCATCGATGGCGACCCAACTCCAATCGGTGGGCAACTCGCCTAAACTCGGCTCAATTTGCAAGACATAATAGAAGTGTTTTTCAATGTGATTATCGAGTTTGGTAGAAAGTACAATTTGGGGAGGTTCGAAGCTGGAGTCAACTTTGCTGAAAATGGCATCGGGGCGCGAGGGGAAGATATCACGGTCAAGTGCATGTTCCAATTCGGCGCGGATCACGTCAAAGGGCAGATCGTCGCTGGTATCTGTCATTAGCGTGGTCGGAAACGTTTTGTGATGGAGGAGCACCTGTCCGTTTTGGAGCACCACGCCGGTCACACTCTGGTGAATATTATCGGGATTCCAGCCGAAATGTGATTCATCAATGGGCGGGGCATGTTCCAAGTCATATTGGATAATTTGCAAGGCATCTTGCACCACTGCTTCTAACTCGCCATCCCGATTAATGAGATGATGATCATACTGATCTGCAAAACTCATTTCAAAATCAGCGCGCCGTAACCGAGCTTGCAAATCTTCTTCATCACTGAAATCAACACGATTGCGCAAACGGTTTTCGAGGGTGGCCATATCCGGCGCTTGGACAAAAATTAACTTGATATGATTACCGAATTCTTGTTTGAGTTGCATTGCGCCTAACACATCGACATCGGCAATTAATGTTTTGCCAGCCCGAATCCCATCTTGAATGGTCGCCCGTGGCACACCATAGATGCCTTTATCGTGAATAATTTGCCATTCAATGAGTTTTTTATTGAGAATACGTTGGCGGATTTCTGTTTCGGAGATAAATTCGTGTTCGCGGCCAGGTTGTTCATTATCGCGTATCGGGCGCGTTGTGGCGGTCGGCAATTGAGTCAGCGACGGCTCGCGTTTCATGACTTCCTTCATAATCGTGTTTTTACCTGCCCCGGAAGGTCCCGAAAACACAAATAATAAACCGCTCACAGCCTCTACTCCATATGATAATCCGCATCGTAAAAATTTGATTAAAACTATTTTACCAGACTGTGGCCATTTTTAATGTTTGATTTTTGGTTAAAAATGCTGATATTTTGAAACAATTTTCCCTCGAGTTCTGCCTAATCTATATTAAACTCTGCTTAAGATGACTTTTAGACTGAAGTCAGCTTTTTCGTGAATAGGCGTGTATAAGAAACGGTACAATTTAGACATGGAGAATCTATATGACAGAATGCTTGACTTGTAAAATGATCGAACAGCGTGAAACCGAAACCGTGCCGCTCTGGGATAATATCTATCGAACAAAACATTGGGATGTGGTGCATAGCTACAACACATCCTTATTGGGTTGGCTTGTTTTGGTCGTTCGGCGGCATATCCGTTCACTGGATGAACTGACTGAAGAAGAAGCAATTGAATTTGGTCAATTAATTCGGTATGTATCTATTGCCCTCAAACAAACCACCGATTGCCTCAAAACCTATGTCGTCCAGTTTGCTGATAATCCTGATCATTCGCATGTCCATTGCCACATCATACCCCGCATGCCCGATTGGCCTAAAGAACAGAAGGCTAAGGAAGTGTTCAAATATTTGAATGTACCTGAAGCCGAACGCGTGAGCGATGAAGATATGACTAAACTTAGTCAGCAAATTCGTACTATTCTCGCCGCCACCAATCTCTAAAACCTATTCTTAAGTCAACAAACGGTTAAGCTCGTAGACATCAATCCTTGATTTTCTGGCTTCGCGCTGAGGATTAGTGAAAAATATATAGCGTTCATCGGGTGAAAATTCGTTCAGGTCGTGTTCCCAAGGATATTCCCGCGCGGAATTATCCCGTATGTCGATAATATGCAGGATTTTATCTTTCCACTGGTAGTAGACGATAAAATTTCCTTGGGGACTGATTGAAATGTTGCTGGTACTCGGCAAGTCCGTGAATTGAGATATGAGTTCATCGGAAGCTATATCACGAAGTTCGCCCGTCTTACGGCTGAACCACCATAACTTGTTGCCGATGAGATAAATTTTGTTCTCAGCCGGACCACCGCCATTTTTAAATTTCAGAGAGCCGTCGTCCATATAAAAAGCATGCATCGACCATGGCTTATTATCCAGAAAACCCACACCTATTTCACTATCGGGACTGAGCGTGACAATATCGTAATTCTTAAAAGTATCCAGTTGCCCAAGTGAATGTAAATCAATCAAGATGCCCGATCCACCGCTATGCTGGGCGATCATCCAGTGCGATTGGTTGATGGCACGGTGCTCCATTTTAGGATATTTACGGGTGATCGTTTCAGTGAATGGATTATAAATCAGCGCTATGGTGAGCGGGATATTCTGGCGCATCTCCCGTGTATAAGCCATGGCTTCGTAACGATCATCTGGATTTGAATTCCTATATATGGGGCGAAATCCCAAAATAATTTCATAGCTCTTAGCGCGAAAAGCAAGTGGGCTCACCGCATATCCACCTGAGGGTACACCTTCAAATGTACGTAGATCAATCTTTTTGATGATTTCGCCCGTGGCTGTTTCGATCATCCAAATCAGCCGTAAAACAATATTTTGCTCGGTCAAAAAATAGCGACTATCTGCCGAAAAACTAGTGGCCCGAATTTGACCGGGAACTTTATATTTGAAGGTAAATGTGGTGGCATCCCACGCATAAGTTTCTTCTTTGTTACTCGCAAAAATGAGTTTCTCATCAGGGCTATAGACAATTTTACCAAGAGAACCAAAGTCGGGTTCAAGTTTATAGTTATATTCCATAGTCCGGTCCTTAGGTTGTTTCAACTAACTGTTTTAGTAATTCGCGTAAATGATTAAAGGCTTCTGCGCCCAATTGTTCAGAGTATTCAGTTTCAATCGCTAGTTTAACCTGATACGCATCTTGGAGAAATTGGTAGCCTGCTTCGGTAAACAAAATTAGAGTCGCCCTTTTATCACCGGGGTCAGGCCCACGTGTTACAAATTCATACGCTTCTAATTCGTTCACCAATTGCCCCATCGCTTGCTTAGAGATGCCCGCCCGCTCGGCTAATACTGAAATTCGAGTCCCTTCAGCATCCAGATTGGAAATAAGGGCGGTATGAAACAAGGTGAGCCCCTCATAACCCATCGTTTGTAATTTAGTGAGCGCTAATTCACTATAATGCCGTGCCGCGCGTTGAAATAAACGGCCTATATTCTGTTGACGCATCTCCAAAAGATCATCTTGTAAAACAGTCATTTCATTCATCCTCTTGACAATATAGTCAAGTAACTTTACTATTTAGACAAGTAAGCTTACTAAATTTGATTATATCGCATTCTAAAACTAAAGGAAACTGACCATGCTCGTTGTACGCGTAATTATGCAAGCCAAAGCCAATAAACATCAAGCATTGATCGATGTCATGGCTAAAGATACTGAAATGTCGCAAAAATATGATGGTTGTGAACAGTTTACGCTTTTGCAAGATACCGCCGATCCTAGCAAATTCATTTTATATGAAGAATGGGATACCGCCGAACACTTCAATACCTATCAACAATCCGATTATCTGGAAGGTCAACGCCAACTCATTTTCCCTCTACTCGCGGGCGAACCCGACAGCGCCTACTATCAATCCGAAAAAATAAACTAACTCATCTGATTAGCCATATTTCCAGATAAAAGAAGTCCCTTTTCAATGCTTGAGACGAAGAAAAGGGACTTTGTAAAGTTTATAAGCGTAGCATTTAACCCACTAATCTTGGCTATCCCATGTTAGGAGTATGTCACCGGTTGCCGCATCTGTAATCTGTATGGTGCCAGCTTTTGACCATGAAAGAATACGCGTATAATCTGCATTCCAGCGTGCGCCGCGTACCGCAGAATGCCGAAAACTTGTCAGGAGGGTATCTGTAGCAAAATCCCATATATTGATATTACTGCTGGCGTCCCATGCCAAGATAGTTTGGTCGTTCAAGTTCCACCGTGCACCGACCCAACTCGTACGCATCTCCCTAAAAATGTATGCTTCGGCTTCAATATCCCAAATACTGAGTTCAACGGCTGTGCGAATAAATACCAGATTTCCATCATCGCTCCAGAGGACAGTTTTCACGGGCTGGTTGGTTTCAAGCGTTGCAATCAAGCTATTATCACTTGTATTCCAGATACGGATATGACCTGTAATTTGGGACTCGTTGGTACGCTGTGACCATGTTGCTACACGAGCATCATCTGGGCTCCAACGGCCACCTTTAAAATCCCATATGCCTTCTTGCGTTGACTCTTCACGCGGAAAGGTAAGAATCATTTGTTGTTTAGCTATATCCCAAATATGTCCGCCGCCGGCTGTATAGCCAAACAAAACCCATGTATAAAGCATTTCTTCACTGTGACTTAGGTGGACACCCAAGACTTGATTGGTATGATGGGCGACCAAACTAGGCTGACCTGTCTCAATATTCCATATTTGCGCGGTATCCCCATCCCTCAAAATAACACGGGTTTCATCGGCGTTCCATGTTACACTTTGAGCCTGCACCGGAATGTTCAATAGCGATTCATTGTTATCCAAATCCCAAATTTCGACTGTGTCACCTAAGAGTAGAACACGATTCTCAAATTGACTCACTCTGACGCTAAAGATTGGATTGCCAAGATCTATCAGTTGTTCGCCTGTTTCAGCATCCCAGACATAAGCATGTCCGCCATGTTCGCGCGTAATAATGCGTGTTTCATCCCAATTCCAGACGGCTTGGCGAACATCCCTTTCATGCAATAAGGTTAGTTTTGCCTGCCCCGTATGACTATCTATCACATGAACTTCACCATTTTCGGCCCAAGTTAAGACATAATCTTCAGCTTGACTCCATACGGCTCCATTGATTTGATTATTTGCTTGGAGATGAGTTATTTGCTGATCTTCGGTATTCTTGATTGCGAATGTAGGTGTCGCAGTAAAACTTAGAATGATTGTTATAAATATGATCTTGATTGTTAGTCGATAAACTAATCTTGCGCTATTCATGTTGATTTCCCTAACCCCACCATAATGATTTGTTAAATAGTTTAGAGGCATTACATATTAAAACCAAGATTCCGAAGGCATCATCTAGGAATAAGAGGGGACCGACTATGAATGCGTAGGGAAGTGGGTGATAGGGTGAGCTTGCAATTCAAGCGCTAATCGCGTATTTTTAAATAATCGATAACTTACCCCCATAAATATTTTATAGTTAATAATGGGCGTGCATTTAGTATGGGCCAAGAACTATCTAATCTATTTTATTCATGCAGGTTTCATGATATGACTCCTATAAATATTTCTTATTGGCAATCTACCCGAAATTGTATTATTTTCATAATTCATTCATAAATTTTTTAGGTATATAAAAATAGAATTAATAAATAGGTACACATATTGCAAAGTCTTTGTTTTTAGTCAAGAATGATGAATAGGGAGGGTGTTTTAGCTTCATTTCAAAACATCCACATAGCTGTCAGAACAATTTGCTCCAATCCAATACTGATTTATTCTTGCCGAATTAATTTTTTTTAGACCCAACTATGCAATATTTTGCTGGTATGACAACTAATATATTGCAGTTAAAAGCAATTATTCATTCATTTTATTGATGCTAGAAAGTCGGGTGTTTATCAGAACTTTATCCAAGGGTATTGGAGAATTGTCTTATGTTATCAGGTAAGCGTGTTTTTGTACTGGAAGACGATGTCAACAGCCTAGCGGTAATTATGTCGATGCTCAAGCGTAATAATGCCTCGGTTTTATATGATACATGGGGTATTGCCACCGTTGAAAAATTACAACGCTATCTGCCGATTGATTTAATCCTCATGGATTTAAATTTACCCGGCAATATCAGTGGCTATGATGTTTTTACGCAAATCAGACAAGTATCCGCATTAGCTGAAATTCCGATCGTGTTAGTTACCGGTGCCGAAGCACATATTGAAATTCCACGGGCGCGCAGTTTAGGGTTTGCGGGTTATCTGAGCAAGCCTGTCCGTAACCGCACATTTGCCTATGCTATTAATCAAATTTTGAATGGGGAACCGGTTTGGGGAACTATCAAAATCAAAAATAATGATGCATCAAAATGATCTTATACAGCGAAAATAAACACGCTCTCTGATTGATTGCAGAGAGCGTGTTTTATATTTAGCGTGTTTTAATGTAATCTGCGCTGTACATTTGCGCAATAAAATATGAGTCATCAATGACCAAGAGCTTAAACTGAATGGGTGGGTCTTTTTGCTCGGTATCCAGCAAATTAACCTCATACCCGTAGCGTTCCAATAAGGCACCCACTTTTTCGGCCATCGAGATGGGCATTTCTCCCAATAAACCGCTTCCGCGTTCTAAGAGCGTGCCCAGCGGGGCCATACGATTGATATTATCGGCTAAATTGCGCATCATGCCATAATGTTGACCATAAAGCTGATTGAGCTCCAACATGAAGCCATCCACATCGTCGGACTCGCCACTAAAATAGATTTGCTTATAGCGCTCGTTATGGTTCCATAACATCGGATGATCTTCAACAACAACCAGACGATTAAACATACCGACACTCAAGCGATGTTCTTGCACGCCAATACACCGCAGAACATAGCCTTGTTTGGCGGTAACTTCATGTGTCTCTTCGTTATAGTCAGCCGATTGAATAACCAATTGTAATTCTTGGGGAGTCGCCCCCATCTGCACGGCTAAAAAGATACCAATTTGATGGTCATCTTCTAATGCTTGGACCAATTCAATCAGAATTTGATCGGGATTATTCGTCATAATCTACTCACGATTCGTCGTACAAAATAGATAAATCCGCCTCATCCTCAACAGTCGACTTTCTCTTTTCACGTTGATGCTTGGCATTATCAATAGCCCGCGAAATGAGGACAAACCCGCCTAGAATACCAAGTGCCAAACTGACCCCGCGCACAATTAATGCCGCCGTTAAAGCGCCAGATTCGGAAACATCCAACTGCCCGAGGAAGAAAATATAGGTTGCTTCGCGCAAACCCAGGGCACCGGGTGAAACGGGTACCAATTCAATTGCAACCGAGAGTGCAATGAGCGGGATAAATGAAAAATAGTTAACATGTTCACTGACAGCTACCAACCCAACATAGGAAGCGGTCATTGTGCAGGCATTGGCAAAGAAAGATAGCACAACCATCTTGGCCAACATTTGCGTTTCACCAAGATGACCTTGCAAGGCTTTACTCAAGGTGAGTAATTTTTCAGCCACTTTACCCAAGCGCAGACGTTCTAAGATGCTACCAATGGGATCTAAGAACCAACCCATCCGCAAGAATATGAGACCGGTTGTCCCAACGATAGCCAAACTATGCACCAAAATTTGAATCGTCACCGTTAATTTGGGATTCGGGAAGAAAATCAGTAAGGCGCTGGCTGAAATGAAAATGGTAATGAGACCAATAGCGCGTTCGACCAAAACAGATGATACTGAAGCCATCATCCGGCCTGAATCCGCGCCCATTTCCATCATGCGCATGGCATCGCCGCCCATGGATGACCCCGGCATAAACTGGGTAAAAAATGTGCCGACGAGATACGTACCAAACAAACGTTGTAAGCTGACTTCGACTTTACTCTGGTTCAGAACGAGCCACCAGCGCACCGTTTTGAAAAATGTCGCGACTAAATGAAGGACAAAGGCGGCAAACACCCACAGCAAATCGACATCCAAAAAGGTTTCAAGCAGACTATCATTTTCCGCGGCATACAAAATAACCGCAATTAAGCCGATAAAACCCATCAAAAAACGCACAACATTCCAAATTTGTTTCCACGTGATAGCACGTTGCCGAAATGTTGACGGTGGTACCGGAGTCGGCGGATTAGGAAGCATAGGTTTAGGATACCTCAGATGATAAGTTAGCGTGAGCAACCCGCTCAGGGGTCATGCGGTGTTCCGCAATTTGATAAGCTTCAATAATACGTTTGGCCACAGCTGTCCATGAATAATCATCGACTGCTTTTTGACGATTTTCTTGACCACGGCGTTTGAGCAATTCACGATCAACCAACGCTTCATGTAAAGCGCGTGCCAAATCAACAGGGTCGTGGAAATTCGCATATAAACCCAGATCACCTAAAATTTCGACACTGGCCGGACGTTCATAAGCCACAATCGGCAAACCCATCGCCATGTAGAAGTAAATCTTTGCATCGCCTTCGGTGATGGCAATCTTCGGCGCAATCGCCAGATCAGCCAAAGCCATATAACGACCCGTTTCACTATACGGAATCTTGCCCGTAAAGGTCATATAGTCGGCAATACCTTTTTCAGCGGCCCGCGCGGCATACATATCTTCATCAGGGAAGCCCAGCACGAGGAAGTGGGCATCTTCATAACCCCGTTCATGCACCAAAATACGGGCGGCTTCAATCATGTCATCCACGCCCTGATAGGACTTCAACAAGCCCATAAAGACGATAATTTGTTTGCCTGCGGGCAGACCAGTTTCTTTATAGAGATTTTCTTCATAAGGGAAACGGTCTGGTGAAAATTCTTCTGTATCAACTCCGTCCAAAATTGGCCATAAATGATCATCGCTCACGTTGAAGCGTTCGCGGGATTGGTCACAAATCTGGGTAGAAGAAGTCACAACCACGGGCGAAGCATTGAGTGTCAATTTTTCGATTTGACTCAATACAGTAAAAAATGTACCAGCCTTGCCACTATAGCCATGCTCAGCAATTTCACCACTGAAGCTCCCTTGCATATCGAAGATATAGGGAATACCACGCAACTTCCACAGCCACCAAGCTACCCATGTTGAGTCCCAACCGTGTGCATGCACAATATCGGGCTTGAATTTGTCCGCAACCCGTAACGCTTTCCATAAAAGTAAAAGGGCAACATAGGGTTTGTGATAAGACGGACCCGCATCAGTTTTGTTGTACCACGGTAGATTGAGCGTCCGGTGAATTGGGAAATCCGGTTTATCTTCACCCATGTGGTAGGTTACCATTTCGACTTCATGACCGAGCTGTTGCAAGGCCCGTGCTTGTTCATAAATGTGGATGTGACCACCGCGATCAACAAAAAAAGGTGTAGCGGCAACGGCCAAGATTTTGTATTTTTTGCTTTCGGGCACAATCTTCTCCCGCGAGTTGTTTGACGAATAGATAGAAAATTTTCGCACGTGGCGAAACGGGCAAATTATATAGATGTCAACTAAGACATGACAAGGCACAACATAATTTATGTCTTCTGATGTGTGCAAATTGGCTGATGACTTACCCTCCTTCTCATTTCTCTCACTTATATTCTTACGCACATCTATAGATTTTGTTGCTGATTACTAGCTGTCAATTTAGAATCCTTATGTCTGGACATATATCGAAATCCTAAATTCATGAAAAAAGACATGTATAATAAAAATATGATTTCCCGTTGCATATAAGGGTTTAGTCTATGATTTAGCAAAAATTGCGAAAAACTGAACACGGCTATGTTATCGAATTGCCTGATAAATTGATTGCTCAATTACAACTTCATGAAGGTGACACTGTTGGTATAGATATTCAGGCTGTACCGCATCCAACTAAAGATAAGATTAAGATAGCTTTCGAAGCGAGTTGGGAAGCTAATAAGGATGGTTACAATTATTTGGCAGGACGCTGAGAATGCCAGATATAAAGTATCTAACTGATGAAGATATAATTTTTATACATCAATTGGTAATGGAACAAACAGGTTACACTGCCCAACCCTTGAGGGACAAAGGTGCTTTAGAATCAGCGATTATGCGTCCTCAATGCTAGCTTATTATGAGGATGGGGATATCTATCAACAAGCCGCTCTTCTTGCCGTTGGTATATCTCAGGCTCAGGCATTTCTTGATGGCAATAAACGAATTGGTCATGCCGTGATGGAAGTGTTCCTGGTGTTGAATGGCTTTGAGATAGATGCTTCTGTTGATG
>JBNLCD010000108.1:0-12418 GCA_050303635.1 Anaerolineae bacterium | reverse complement strand
GACCGCCAACACTTGATTTTGATTATTGAGGAGGAGTAAATAGGGATCAAGATCACCTTCTGTTGCTGTTAAGGCGATAGAAATAACTTGGCCAGCTTCCCCACTAAATATATAGAGTTGCCGAAATTGCGTATCCGTCAGTGTGCCGCTTACGGTTTGACCGGGAGTTATCCGATTATTATCTTGTTGCGGTGGTTGGGCCCAACTCGTTGAGACCGTACCCAAGATGATTAAGCATATCCAAATCAAAAAACTCCTGAAAAATTGACGCATTCAGCTTTATTCCTCATTCCACATGTTGATAAATTTATTATAGCAGTTTGCGCTGACTGGAATTAAGATTAGGGTGAAAATATTTTAAAATCTTCACTAAAGGAAATTTAATGTCCGCGCAGGCTCATCAATTTAAGACCCAAATTGTTCAACAAATCGCGTTGAACTATCTTCTCCACTTTCCCCCAGATTATGACGAAAATGAAGAATATCCACTCCTCATGTTTTTGCATGGGGCAGGCGAACGTGGTACGAATCTAGACTTAGTCAAGTTACATGGCCCCCTCAAAGAAATTGAACATGGTCGTGATTTACCCTTTATCGTTCTGGCTCCGCAATGCCCCGAAAATGTGATGTGGTTCCGCTTTGAAGAAGCGCTCTTTCAACTCCTTGATCATGTTATGACAACCCATGCAGTTGATAAAAATCGCATATATCTTACCGGATTAAGCATGGGCGGCTACATGACTTGGCACATGGCCAGTCAACAACCAGACCGTTTTGCCGCCGCACTTCCTATTTGTGGTGGATTTTTACCCCTATTGGGTTATCCAGAACATGTTTGCCAGATGAAGGATGTCCCCACTTGGGCCTTTCATGGAGCCCTCGACCCGCTTGTAAATGTATCGGAGACAATTGTTCTTGTCGAAACACTCAAAGCCTGTGGCGGTAATCCACAACTTACAATTTATCATAATGCCGAGCATGATTCTTGGTCAGCAACCTACGCTAACTCAACAATTTATAAATGGCTACTGGCTCATTCATTAATAGACCGTTTGTAAATTATTACCATGAAGTAGCTCTCACTGGATTTGTCATGTTAAATTTAACCTATTGCTTGATCTAAACGCTTCGATCATAAAATTACTTCACTGTAAATTAATTTAGAGACTAAGCTATGCGTGAAATAATCATTGGTTTCGATGTACGTGAAATGAAAGAACCCTATTTAGGGGATTGGTCATTTGAACGGCAGATGAATTATCTTCTGAAAAAACATGTCAAAAAGCCGTTATCCATTGATCGTATTGTCTGGCCAAGCGTGCTGGATTCTGCTCAAGATAGCGATGCAAATAATCTTGATTTATGGCGGAATGGCAATGTTCTGCTCCAATTTTATCAAGCAATTTCAGTCAATTCACAAAATGCGCTGTGTGTGGCATTTACGCTTTTGGTTGATGATCAAACACCCCTAGAAAAATTTGATCTCGCCGATATTAGCCCTACAGAAATTAGTCACGATTGGGAACTACTCGGTTATGATGTAGCAGACGCCGGCTTAATGAGTGGCTTAACCAATTGTGCCTATACACCGACGGACGCTCAGCAATTCATGGGCTTATTCGTTCGTCACCTGAATAAATATCATCTATTTACGGATTTTGGAGTGGCCTCAGTTTTTGCGGAAATGAATGATTTACGCGTGACAGAACAGGCACCGTTTTATGTTTATGGTGTTTATCGCATTAACTAAAATAGCTTGGGTTGATGGGGTGATTGGTGACCATCTAGTAAAACATAGGGTGCGAGTTGATGAGGTGCACGAATCTTGAGCTGAGCCAATTGTTGCAAATCACGCAGAGCTTGTTGGCGACGTGCTTTCAAAATGACATCTGCACTTTTAGGCCCAATGCCCGGTAATCTTAATAGTTGAGTGCGGTCGGCTGTCATGATTTCAATGGGGTTATGACGCAAGTTTTCCTCAGCCCATGCTTTCTTAGGATCGATATCTGTCCGTAAATTTCCACTCTGTAAAAATGGCAAATCCTCAACATCCCACTTGTAGTCTCGCAACAGAAAACTCGCTTGATAGAGCCGATGTTGACGAATGGCTTCGGTCCGCGTCAGATTTTCAAATGGCGTATGCATCATCGGCTGAAACGCCATATAGTAAACTCGCGCTAAATGCAGTTGGTTCAGTAATTTATCGCTGAGCGAGAGCAACTCAACATCCGTATCACCCACCGCTCCCACCACAAATTGCGTGACCACACTCGCCCGAATTTGGGGATTAGCTTGCTTAATCTGATTGGCTCGCTCCAATTGAAGCAGAAGCTCTTGGTAAAAATTCTTCTTAGGAGCCAAATCACCTAAACGTTGTTGCGTCGCTCCTTCCATATTGATCGAAACACGGTCAGCTATTTGCATCGCACGATACAACTGATCATATTCTGCTCCCGGCATGATTTTTAGATGGACATAGCCTTGATAATCGTATTTCTGGCGCACAATTTCGACGGTATCGATAATTTTGTCTTGAGCCGTTGCGCCGCCCTTGATAATGCCTGATGACAGAAACAAGCCATCCACGCGCCGTGCTTGACTGAGTTTATCAAAAGCACTAGCCATATCATCTGGCGTAATCGTCACCCGTTTGGTTTGGCTTCGACCTGCCCGAAAAACACAATAGTTACAATTTCGTTCACACGCCGTGGTCATCATCGTTTTGAGAACGGGTTTAGGTCCACGGGGCGTTTGCACATGCGAAATGCACTCAGCTAACATCGGCGTTTCAGTAGTGGAATGAACTTCTTTAATGGGATTTTCACCAGCGGGTTCAAATTCCGTGGCGTTACCCATTTCGGCTAATTTTTCAAATGTATCCAGTTGTTTTTGAATGTGCATGTGAGCCATTAACCTTTACAATATAGATCGAACATTTGTTCTAATTATATCATATAATTTAATCAACCACACATATTTTCCCAATCAAAAAATGCTACACTGAACTATAGGTTTAGAATTGGAATAGGATGAAATTTATTGTGGCGAAATGGCTTGTTTATCTACCTGCCATCTTGTTTTTATTAGTTTTAGTAGGTTTTTTAAGCCTGCTTAGCGTACTTCGCGCGGAACCTTCTACGGCCTCATTTATTGCCTTTCAATCAGATTCCAAAGGTCATTTCGCAATTTATCGAATGGATTCAACCGGGAACAATGTGCAAGCGTTGACTCATTCCGACAATGAGCATGTTTTCCCGAATTGGTCACCCGATGGTCAATGGATACTATTTGAATCAGATCGAGACGAAGAGACAAATTTTGATCTCTATGTGATGTCACCTAATGGCGATAACGTGCAACGTCTCACCAGTACACCTAATTTAGATTGCTGTGGGGATTGGTCGCCGGATTCCCAGCAAATTGTTTTTCATTCTATGCGCGCAGAAGATGACCGCGAGATTTATGTCATGGATGCCGATGGCACCAATCCACATCGCTTAACCCACAATATTGGCTGGGATTGTTGTGCGAGTTGGTCCCCAACTGGTGAATGGCTTAGTTTTCAATCCGAGCGCACCTATCAAGACTATGGCCAGAGGGGACTTTATGTCATGCGATCGGATGGGTCTCTTCCTCATTTTCTTTTATACGGGTCTCAGCAAGATCCCATCAGCCGCTGGTCACCCGATGGCAAGTGGATCATTTTTACCAGTAACACTAGGGGCTTTGGCGATATATTTCGTGTGCATGTTGAAACTCAAGAGATGGAGCAACTGACGAACGATCCAGCGTATGACTGTTGTGCGAGTTATTCACCGGATGGCCAATCAATTGCATTTACTTCAGATCGAGATGGTAATCGTGAAATTTATGTCATGGATGCCGATGGCACCAATCAGCGTCGTCTGACACATAACTCATATGATGATCAGTATCCAACTTGGTCCCCGATTATTGATCTGCCATTTAATCCAATAAAGGTAATCGTGCTCGTCGGTTGTATTTTCATCGGGTTAGCATTGACTGCCTATGCCTCAAAGCGAATCTCGCATCAGCGCAGGCATATTTCGTCAGATGTGGATGTGCATCTATTTTCTTCACCGCACAAATCATGAGTAACTCCTCATAAACTCAACCTCCAGCATTCATCTGAGTATTGCAAATATCAAAATCTAAACTTAGCAATCTATAAGGAACTGATGTTGCGCAAATTTATATTGATACTCATTGTGCTTGCTTTTCTAGTTATTTCGTTAGGAAATGTGCTTGCGCAAGATGGCTCCCAACCCGTTTATCTGCGAAATACTGAGACTTTTCTTTTGCACTCAGAATATGTCGATGCTGATTATCAAATTTCGGTGGCCTTGCCCTTTGGTTATGCAGATTCAGGCGAAAATTATGCGGTGCTCTATTTGCTGGATCCTCATTTTTTCATGGGGACCGTGACTGAACAAACCCGTCTCCTGCGCGCAAGTACCGAGTTACCGCCGCTAATTATTGTAGGCATTGGTTATCCAGCCGATAGTGAACAATCAATTGCTGAATTACGCGGACGGGATTATATTCCAGCGGTTAATTTTTCTAATCCAGGTTCAGAACAAGCCACAGCATTCCTAAATTTCATTACGGAAGAGCTCATCCCTCAAATTGACACTCAATATCGCACCAATCCCAATGACCGTGCTATTTCGGGTTATTCCTTTGGCGGGATTTTTACATTGTTTGCCTTTGCCAAAGCGAGTGACACATTTCAACGGTATTTGGTTATCAGTCCGAATTTACCGTGGACACTCGCTGAATTGCAGACATGGCAAGCTCAATTGACACCACAAAACAGGGAATTAGACGCACAGATCTTTATTTCGGTGGGTGAACTCGAAGGCTCTACCCCGACTCTCCAGAAATATGAAGATTTGCTGGACGATTATCCCAATTTAGAAGTCACAACAATTGAGATTCGTTCAGCCACACATTATTCAGCCTATGGCATGGCTTTGGTTTGGGGTTTAAAAACAGTCTATTGCAATGGCGATATGCGGTATACATGCAACTAAAATTAGCCTAGAGTGCTTGAACTGGCAAAAGAACCGTTATACAATTCGTAACAGTCGTTTCATAACTTTGAAAGTTGAGGTACCCGTTGGGCACAATCATCATTCGTCATTAGTAAATAAATAGTCACTATTTCCATTGAAGGAAATTTGCTTGCGGCCCGTCTCGATGTGCCGCCTATTTGTTTTACATTAATGACATGATGAGGTAACCATGAAAACTCACTTTACTGGGTTATGGCATAACCCAGATTTTATGCGACTCTGGGTCAGTCAGACAATATCTGAATTTGGATCACGGGTAACACGGGACGCTCTTCCCTTAATCGCCGTGATTACCCTTACCGCCACACCTGTCCAACTTGGGCTCTTAACTGCGATTCCATCCATCCCAATTCTGTTATTTGGTTTGTATATTGGCGTCTGGATTGATCGGCTACCCCGCTTACGCATTTTATTTTTAACTAATATCATCCGCCCATTGATTCTCTTGGCAATTCCGCTAACAGCTCTTTGGGGAATTTTGTCCGTTGAGTTGCTCTACATCATTTCGGCAGTGCTGAGCGTCTTAGGGATGACTTTTGAGATAGCCTATCGCGCTGTTTTACCATCACTAGTTAAAAGTGAAGCTCTGTTTGAAGGCAATTCAAAACTTGCCATGACGGATTCTTTAGCTGAAATTGGTGGGCCGGCACTAGCCGGTTTGCTGATTCAATGGTTCACAGCGCCATTCGCTGTTTTGTTTGATATCGTTTCCTATCTTATCGCCGCGTTTATCTTAAAAGATATTCGTAAGCAAGAAACACCTCGGACAAAGCCAGATGATATTGAGGCAAATTCAATTCATGAAATTCTCACGGGCTGGCGTTTTTTAGCTGGCCATAAGTTGCTTCGACCACTGGTGTTGTATCGAAGTTTTACCAGTTTTTTCGGTAGTTTTATTGGCCCACTCTATGCCTTATTTGCTATCGAAACACTTAACCTATCACCTGCTCAACTTGGTATGGTGATAGCTTCCGGCGGAATAGGCGCTATTTTAGGTTCGTTTTTGTCAGGACGATTAGCCTCTTCCAGAAATTTCGGCAAGCGACTGATTTCAATTCTGCTCTTAAATGGCCTAATGGTTTTGCTTATTCCGCTAACAAGTGGATCCGTTACCCAAGTGATGATTTTATTGATCATATCCCAGATAGTTGGCGATGCGACAGCGGTTCTATTTTCCATTCATGAACTAAGTTTGCGTCAATCACTGACATCAGAAGAATTGCTTGGCCGCATCAATGCAAGCAGTGAATTTCTGATACAAGGCGTTGCGCCATTAGGGGCTATTCTGGCCGGATTTTTGGCAACAGCCAGCAATCCGCGCTTTGTCTTATTCTTAGCGGCATTTGGTGTTATTGCTTCAAGTTTATGGATTATTCTTTCGCCTCTGCGAACCGTCAAAGGATTTCACGTTCATTTAACTGAATAACGCATTATCTCAGAAAAAGCTCCTTGCTCAATTTATCCATGGCAGGGAGTTTTTTTTGTTTCCTCAACGGTAAATCCAAGAGTTTTTGCGACACCATTCGGAAATTGATATAGTCGTACCCATTCACAATATTTAGGACTATGACTTCGAGAGGGAAAAATACCGATGTCTGATGAACGTCGCACTCATTACGTCCATTTTCAAACAATTCAAACACGCTGGATGGACAATGATGTTTATCAGCATGTTAACAATGTAGTGTATTACTCGTTTTTCGATACAGTCATCAATGAATATCTGATTCTCGAAGGTGGCTTAGACTATACCAATGGCGAAACTGTCGGCTTCGCTGTTGAATCGCATTGTCAATATATGCAACCCATTAGCTTTCCCGAAGTGATTGATGTTGGCGTGCGAGTTGGTCATTTAGGAAATTCCAGTGTGCGCTATGAAATTGGCATCTTCAAAAAAGATGAAGAAAAACCAGCGGCTGTCGGCTATTTTGTGCATGTCTTTGTGGAACGTATCTCTGGTAAACCAACACCCATTGCGGGTACGATTCGGGATGCGTTAATGCGCCTCCAGCCGCCTCAAGATTAATTAGGTTGATCCGACTACCAAATCGTCATCGATTCGGCAAATAACTGTTCCAAATCTTCTATGGTGACCGGACGGGGTGCTAATTTGAGCAACCGTTGTTGAGCAAAAGCACCTTCGGCCATTTTGGGAATATCTTCTTCAGAAAAACCAACTGCCCGCAACCCATTCGGCATATTGGTTTGTTTGATGATATCAATAAAGGCATTGGCCAATAAGTCGCCTGCATCCGCCTCGCTTACTCCGGAAATATCGACACCCATCAAAGCCGCTGAGCGTAAATGAGCTTCAGGATTAGCACTAGCGGTAAATCGAAAAACAGCCGGAGCATTCAAAATAACCGACATGCCGTGCGGAATCATGGGGTGATCCGTTAAATAACCCGCTGGTTCATAATCACGTGCCATCCCGGCCACCGGATAAGCCATGGCATGGGGAATATGAACGCCGGCGTTCCCAAACCCAATCCCGGCTAGGGCCGCGGCTAACATCATTTCACCGCGTGCCTTTTCATCGCTATTGTCTTCGATAATATTGACGAGATTAGACGAGGTTAATTGAATCGCCTGTCCTGACCAGACATCGCTGATTGGATTTGCGCCTTGATATGTCGGGCGTGCAGTACCAAAAGGTGTGGCAGGTTTCTTGTTATAAGGCACCGCCGTCATTGATTCAACTGCATGACACAACACATCAAGCCCTGTACATGCCGCAACCAATGGGGGTAAGGTCCGCGTATTATCGGGGTCGATGATGCCTAAAGTCGGTCGCAATAAGGTGTGCGAAATCCCGGTTTTGACATCGCGCTCCACAAAGTCAAATATCGCAACCCCGGTGGCTTCACTGCCGGTTCCAGCAGTCGTGGGAATGGCAATCAACGGCTTTACGGGACCCGGCACCGCTACTCCTTTGCCAATTGGATAATTCACATAATCCAGAAAGTCAGCCGGATAGGTGGCATATAAATTGGCAACTTTAGCTGTATCAATAGCTGAACCACCCCCAATTGCCACATAACCATCAAATTGATTGCCAGTGGCAAAATCAATGGCTTCTTGAAATGAATGGTTCGTCGGTTCGATGCGCACATCTGAAAATAACACGGCTTCAATATTAGCATCGGCTAAAGCCTGCATAACAGTTGCCACGGGTGACATTTGCGCCAGATTAGGGTCCGTGACCACCAACACTTTTTGACATCCCAACTTTTGCATGTCGAGGCCAATTTCACGTGTTACACCGGGGCCAAATTTAATATTGGTCGTGCTCATTGTGTACGCAGTTTCATAGGTCATCTTTAAACAACTTTCTCTTAAAATAAATTACAATTATTGAAATTCAGCAATTTGGTTTTGACTAAATACAACTATCGTAACCCCAACTAATCAAATATTGTGTACCAAATGGCGTTATGGCACAAATTTTCCTCACCCCATAATCTATCCATACCAAACTTATACGAATACTTGACTAGAGTTTTTGAAAATCTCACTTACTGCTACAATTAAATTGCAAACTATTTATCCTTATGCAGGAGAGAAACGCAATGCGTTGTTTATTTACGATGATTTCAGGGCTGTTGGGCCTTGCATTTTTAATTGCTGGTGGGGTTTTACTCTATACTGTCTTTATTGATACCCCTAAAGATGTTACCCAAACATTAGGTGGAGCCAGTGAAGTTGCTTCCCAAGTCATAGATGCTTCTGCAGAATTAGATGTTGTTGTTGAAGGTTCAACAGTACGTTCCGCCGATGTTAGTGAAATAAGCGATTTGAATATTGCGCCTGCGGATAGCACCAGTGAAATCAATACCCTTGATGTTGATCGCACAGCGGTAAATCTGCAAGCCAACGAGGTAGTCACTGAAGATGCTGTTTTGAATACCGACACCTTGGTCAATCCGGTCCTCCAAAATGAAGTGATTGCTTCAGACACAGAAGTTAACGTCATTGAAGTTGATACAAATAATGTAGAAACCGCCGAACCGATTAAAATCGAAGCGCGTGTAGTTGAATTAGAATGGCCCGACACTTTCCGTGAAGGTGAAACAGGTGCTGTTCGCATTACCCTCCGTGCCTTAGAAGACGGCGGATTAGAAGCTGTGGCCGAAGTTGATAGCAATAGCGTGGTAGCTACCCCGGTCCTCGTCAATGACCGTTATGACACCCACAATGCCAGTGTTACAGCCCGCATCAGTGCACCAGATTTTGATATTGAAGCAGTGACATCGCAACAACAACAAATGACCCGTGGCGATGCCGTTGAATGGCGTTGGAACTTAACTCCCAATGAAACCGGTAATTTCGTGATTAGTTTCGGGGTTGAAGTTGTCTGGACGCCGAAAGCGGATAGCCCCGACCAAACGACTTATGGTCCCAAGCCACTCTGGGGACAAGCTGTGCAAACCCAAGTTGACCAAGTCTTTGGCTTGATCTCTATCCCGACCGCCAGCACCGCTGGTACGATTTTGGCTCTGTTAGGTGCCTTCTTGGAACTACCGTTTGTCATGGATATTTTGTCAAATATTGTTCAAAACAAAATGGAAGACGCCAACGACAAGCGGCGCAATCGACGTGGTACCGCCTAGCTATGTAGGCTATCAATCTCAAAAGAAATAAGACTTGGCTGAAGATTATTCTCGTGCAGAATACCTTCAGCCATTTTAATTTATGCTTTAGCGTGAAATTTGGCGGTTACCCTAAATTCCTAATAATCATATTGTGTTATGGGGGTGAGACGCGGTATCCTGTACTGCATATGAGTTGAAAATACTCCAGAAAGAGTCTTTTTTGTCACACAATAACCACGCTAAACCACTCTATCAACGTCCTTGGAAAATCTTAGCTGAAACCCCTGTTTTTTCTCATTTACCGTGGGTGCATGTTGTTCGTCAACACGTCAAATTACCTAATGATGTTGAAATTCCTGATTTTTATCGTATTGAAATGCCCATTTTCTCAATTATATTTCCGGTGACGACCCAGCAAGAAGTTGTCATGGTCGAACAATATCGCCTTGGACCCAAAGCGGTTGCCTTAGAATTACCCGCCGGAGATATTGAAGAAACCCCAACACCGGATACCGCGCTTCTGGCCGCCCAACGTGAACTGCGCGAAGAAACAGGCTATACGGCTCCGGAATGGCATTTTCTGGGAGAGTTCTTTATAGATAGCAATCGTGGGGCAGGCCAAGCTTATGCCTATCTAGCATGTGGAGCCGAACAATCGCACCCACCTGAACCCGAAGAAACTGAGATTATTCACCAACGCTTGCTGTCACTTGATGAAACACGCCAAGCGTGGCGTAATGGTACCATTCAAAATGTTGTGTCGAGTGCGGTAATTGGTTTAGCGTTTGCGAAACTAGCGGAATTGGAGCAAAGTAAATGAGTCCTAAAAAACCTGTAACTGATATTAATCTGCCTGACATCGAAAAATGTCCGAACTGTGGCCACAACATCTTCCTTGGTGAAACTGAATGCAGTAACTGCGGTTATGATGTTTCGAACTGGGAACAGAAACTTCAAAGCATCAATCCGCAAATGGTCGCTGTCTTCTTATTCATACTCGGTGTGCTCACTGCCATTTCCGTTTTCAGTACAGATAACGACACGGTTCGTGCCATTTTATTAATTATAGGATCGGGCCTGATCATTAGCGGTGGATTGGTGATGACGGCTGATTATTTCCTTGAAGATGTCATTCAACAATTGAAGCGTTGGATGAAGCAAAAATAATTTTATTTCTCCCATCATTTATTAAGGAGTCCGTAGTTTTGCGCTATTTACTGACATTGACAGCCTGTGTCCTTTTGACTGTTTTTATTGGGCAGGCTATTCCCACCCAGGGACAAGATGGCTCCGGCTATCAATGGCCTGTTCCCCTGAATTCAGGGGAAATGCCCACGAATGCTAATCTGCTCCCCCCGTCACAAGCCATGCCTAAATTGCCTTTACCCGAAACACTTATTACAGGCACTCTTTTCTTTAATGCCGAGAGTTTTGGTGCAGAATATCGCATCGAAAATTTGACACTCGACCGCCGCCTATATGCCTACAATATCACAACCGAAATTGGTGTTTTACCGATCAGCCCCAACGGTCAATATGGGATTACCACGAAATCAGCGTATGTTCCCGGTCCAGTGACCTGCGGAATTATTGATTTGCTGACCAATATCCAAGTCGATGAGTTTCAAACAGATGGCGCTTGTTCGGGCGTAGCGTGGGCACCCGATAGCAAACGACTTCTCTTTACAACCAGTACTGAAGACGGATTTCAATCATTAGTTCTCCGCCAAAATGGTGCGAATACCGTTTTTAATCCGATACCTGCTCCCGAAAGCGATCTAGGCGGAGCTGTGATGGCTGGTGATGCTATTTATATTATCGGTGGTTGGATTTCAAATACGACCTTTACCTTTGATATCGGCCTCCAAGGCGTGCTCTCCGAACAACTTTTTGTCTCCGTGGATAATTTAGAAACAGCCGTGCCTGCCGTGAGTTTAAAAGCTGAGCAATCTGCAAGTCAGTTGTTGCTGTGGCGACCCGCGCAACCGCTGGGCGCGCTATTTAGAGGATTGTGGCTGACCAATTTTGAAACCGGAGATGTTTTTGAACTAGCCCCCGCCGGACACGATGCCATTTATGGCGATGTTTCACCCGACGGTCGTTTGATTGCTTATTGGGCGGCCACCGAAAGCAATGTTGGTCCTGTTCATCCGTTACGCTTGGTGATTTATAATCCAGCGACTGACGAACAAATTGTACTTTTGCAATTTGATGGTCCGACCGATTTGTTAGCTACACGCCCCGGCCTGATAGTTTGGAATCCTGAAGGAATTTATTTCCATATTTCCCAACAAAGCGAAGCCAGCCAATTAGAAACAGGAGCGTATCAAATTCAACCAGATGGGTCCAATTTGCAATACATTACACCTTACCTGTTAATGGGTGCTTTGGATAACTAAGCCAAATAAAAAATGGGCGGAAATCTCCGCCCATGTGCCAACAATCGATGAAGAATTCTAATCTTGATGCCACTGATACTCCATCTCATCTAGTGTGAGTTGGAGTTTTTCTTTGCCGAGAAGTTTTTCGACAACATACAGCGCCATATCAATACCCGCTGAAATACCACCCGCTGTAATGATATTTCCATTTTCAACATAGCGCTGATCTTCAATCAGGGTGACTTGAGGTGCAACTTGGCGAAATTCGTTAAAAGCGCTGTGATGCGTCGTTGCACTTAAGCTATCCAATAATCCTGCATTGGCTAGAATAAATGCGCCGGTGCAGACG
>JBNLCD010000107.1:0-12433 GCA_050303635.1 Anaerolineae bacterium | reverse complement strand
ATGACTGTGGCTAAAGTCGGCGAGCGTATTCTGGCGACACCCTTAAGTCGGGGCGCGGGAGTGATTACCTCGCTGGTCAGAGCCGATGGATTGGCCCATATTCCCCGTTTTAACGAGGGCGTGGATATGGGCGAAGAGATTGAGATTGCCCTCTATCATGATGATATTGAGAATGTCATACAGATTATGGGTAGTCATGACCCCATGCTGGATTTATTAGGCCAACATCTCGCCGTGAGACATAGTGGCTATCGCCTGACATCGGCGAATGTGGGTTCCATGGGTGGCATTGTCGCTTTAAAGCGTGGTGAAACCCATCTCGCGGGTATGCATCTGCTTGACCCAGAAACGGGTGAATATAATCTGCCCTATCTGGACAAACAACTGGCGAACACACCCTTACGCATCATTAGCTTTGCCCATCGCGAACAGGGCTTGATTGTGCGTAAAGGAAATCCAGCTGGAATTGAATTGCTCGAAGACTTAACCCGCGTGCACTATGTGAATCGTCAACGTGGGGCCGGCACACGTCTCTTACTTGATTACGAATTACAACAACGCGGTATTGATACAAATCAAATTGATGGTTATCGGCTTGAGGAGTATACTCATTTAGGTGTTGCGGCCGCTGTCGCCACAGGTATAGCGGATTGTGGGCTCGGTGTGCGGAGCGCGGCGCAGGCGCTTGATCTCGATTTTATTTCAATTGGCTGGGAACGCTTTGACTTGGTTATTCCCGAAATATACTTTGAGGATACCCGTATCCAGTATTTGCTTGATACATTGCAAAGTGAAACTTTTAAACAAAATCTAGCTGAGCAACCCGGCTATGACATCCGCGAAACTGGACAAATTATACGTTAAAGGTAGTCTGACATGATGATACAAGATAAATTTGGCCGGTCACTGCGGGATTTGCGTATTTCAGTCACCGATCGTTGTAATTTCCGCTGTAAATATTGTATGCCGGTCGAAATTTTCGGTGAGAAATACAAATTTCTTGAACGTAAAGCATTACTGACGTTTGATGAAATTACCCGTTTGGCGCGTATTATTACCGGACAGGGCGCAGTCAAGATTCGACTGACGGGCGGTGAACCGCTCGTTCGGCAAGAGATTGAAAAATTAGTCGCCAAATTGGCGGCGCTCGATGATGTAGCCGATATTGCCATGACAACTAACGGCGTGCTTTTACCCAAAAAGGCACAAATTTTGGCCGATGCTGGTTTACAACGGGTTACTATTAGCCTTGATACCCTCGATAATGAAATCTTCCAAAAAATGAATGGCGGTCAAGCCGAAATTGACGAAGTTTTGGCGGGTATTAAAGCCGCTGAAAAAGCAAACTTCCAACCCATTAAAATTAATGCGGTTGTGCAACGTGGGGTGAACGATCATACCATTGTTGATTTGGCGCGGTTTTGCAAAGACAACGGCTATATCTTACGCTTCATCGAATATATGGATGTTGGAACCCGTAACGGCTGGGAAAAGAAAGAAGTGGTTCCCGCGCGGGAAATTGTCGAAAAGATTGACGCGAGTTTACCGCTCGAACCACTGGCGCGTAATTATGCAAGCGAAACCGCCTTACGCTACCAGTATCGTGATGGCGGTGGCGAAATAGGCATTATTGCTTCAGTTACCCAACCATTTTGCGGGAATTGTTCGCGTATGCGTTTATCACCTGAAGGTCAAGTCTATACATGCCTCTTTGCGACAGAGGGTTTCGATTTGCGGGCGATGCTACGCGGTGGTGCATCGGATGACGCGATTGCCGAAGTCATCAAGACAACTTGGCAGAAGCGAGATGATCGCTATTCTGAAGACCGCACCAATCAGTCTGGGTCTGGCAAGAAGATTGAGATGTACTATATTGGTGGCTAAATATCACTAATATAGGTTTGTTTTGTCCCTAGTGGAGGGATCAACTGATGAAAAAAACTTTTAGTTTACTGTTATTGCTTTTACTGGTACTTTCTCTAGGATTAGTCGGCTGTGGTGATGATAAAGACGACGAGAAAGATACGAACAATGGCGATAATACTGCGTCTGTGAGTATTACCTTAGCAACAACAACCAGCACCGAAGATTCCGGTTTATTGGATTATATTTTGCCCGCATTTGAAGACGAAACAGGTATCACCGTGGATGTCATTGCGGTGGGTACCGGTCAGGCGTTGGCACTGGGTACCGCGGGTGATGCCGATGTGTTGCTGGTTCATGCCCGGACACGAGAAGATGAATTTGTTGAAACCGGCGACGGTACCGCTCGTTATGATGTCATGTATAACGATTTCGTTATTATCGGACCAGCGGATGATCCGGCGGGAATAAAGGGTATGGAAAGCGCCCCAGAAGCATTCCAACAAATTCAAGACAGCGAAGCGCAATTCGTCTCCCGTGGGGATGATAGTGGAACACACACCAAAGAACGGGCGATTTGGGCCGAGATTGGCGGCGAACCATCCGCTGATTGGTATATTTCGGCAGGACAAGGTATGGGGGCTGTTCTCAATATGTCGGGTGAAATGCAAGCTTATACACTAACTGACCGTGCCACTTATATCGCGCAAGTTGCGACTGGCTTAGAGTTGGAAATTATGGTGGAAGGTGATCCGCTCCTGCTCAATCCTTATGGTATCATTCCAGTTAACCCAGAAAAACATGAAGGTATCAAAGCCGCGGAAGCTCAACAATTTGTCAACTGGCTTATTTCAGTTGAAACCCAAGAACTAATCGCTTCCTATACCGTCAACGACCAACAATTATTCTTCCCAGACTCGGAACCCTACCGGGCCGCCCATGCTAGTGAAGGCGCTGGCGAGTAAGTATCCTTAAGTCAGGAGTTTTTACCGATTGATACTATTCTTGAGGCAGTCCGTGAAGCTGGCCGCTTACTTACTAGCCTTGATCCGTTTGTCATAGAAATTATGTTGCGCTCACTGCGTGTGACAGTGAGCGCCCTGATTATCAGTATCCTCATAGGTGTTCCGTTTGGAACATGGTTTGCGCTAGCCAAATTTCCGGGTAAGCGCATTCTAGCCGCCTTGATTTATACGGGTATGGGGTTGCCGCCCGTGGTGGTTGGCCTCATTGTTTACCTGATATTGTCAAGGAGTGGCCCGGCCGGAGATTTAGGGTGGTTATTTAGCCTTAAGGCGATGATTATTGCCCAAACAATTATTGCGACGCCATTAATTACAGGTGTCACATTAAGCAGTGTCCTCGGCGTTGACCCGGCTCTATCCTCTCAATTACGTGCCCTCGGGGCGACCCGCTGGCAAGCTACACTGAGTGTAGTTGCTGAGGCCCGCTTTGGAATTGTAGTGGGAATTGTCGCGGGCTTTGGCTCGATCATTTCTGAAGTTGGCGCGGTGATGTTGGTGGGCGGTAATATTGATGGCAAAACGCGGGTACTAACCACCGCCGTAGTGCTTGAAACGCGGCAAGGTAATTTTGCGGTTGCTTTGGCATTTGGTATTATCTTACTGTCGATCTCATTTATCACGAATTTTACACTTGTATTATTACAAGGAAAATCAGGTATTACCCGATGAACAGTGCCTACAACTTGCACAATATCAATCACACCTATGAATCTCGAAGTGTGTTAGCCATTCCTGAATTGACCATTCACCAAGGTGAAATCTTAGCTATTGTGGGGCCGAGCGGTGCGGGTAAAAGCACCTTGCTTCGTTTATTAGGCTTTCTGGAAAACCCGACTGAAGGCAACGTGACTCTCTGTACATCCAATGGAAGCATGACGTATCAAAACATTACCATTGAAGAACGCCGTAAGATTACAATGGTGTTTCAAAATTCCCTCATGTTATCACGGAATGTACGAACCAATGTCGCTTATGGTTTAAAAGTTCGTGGCAAAGGTCACCAACAAGAATTGGTGGATGAAGTCTTAGAGATGGTCTCACTCCAAAATTATGCCAATGCCATGCCTCACAAACTCTCCGGCGGCGAAATCCAAAGAGTGGCAATTGCCCGTGCTTTGGTTATTCAACCTCAGATTTTGCTGTTGGATGAGCCAACAGCCAACCTCGACCCTTATAATATTAAAGTGATTGAAGATTGTTTGGTCGCCCAGCATCAACAACAAAACTCGACAATGGTGATTGTGACTCATAATATTTTTCAAGCACGTCGTTTAGCAGACCGTGTGGTGCTTATTCTGGACGGACAACTTGTTGAAGTATCCTCGACCGAAACTTTCTTTGAAGAGCCATTAGATCCCCGAACCTCTCAATTTTTAGCAGGCGATATTATTTATTGACCTTTGCTCAAAGCGCGCCCTGATTAAATCTGTTTTTTTAGTTGTGAATAATTTGATGAACTCGTTGGGGTGATAACTCAAATTGGTTCGCCATCATTGTGAAACGCTAAGATTTGAGCATTCCGTTGGATCCTGTCACCCGTTGGGTCATATGAGCTATAAACAGCATGGGACCGTCTAAAGTAAACCTTGCCTGTAAAATAATTAAATATCTTGACAGTGCGTTCAACAATTTTTTTTGTCAGCGAGACTAATTAGGTGTGGATACGATAACCAATGCCGGGCACCGTGAGGATGAGCTTCGGATTACTGGAATCAACTTCGACTTTCTCACGAAGACGCCGAATATTGACCTTCACAATATCCGAATTCGTCAACGCGCCATCATAGCCCCACACTGCTTCTATAATCTGGTCCGGTGATAGAATTTGATTGGCATGTTGCGCCAAATAAACCAATAAACGAAACTCAGTGGGGGAGAGGTGAATTTCTTGCTGACCCCGCAAAACCTGACCATTTTCACGATTAATCATCAAGTCATTGATATAGATGATTTCGCCTGAGATGGTGGCTAGTGAACCATAAGCGCGCCTAAGTTGGGCTCTGATGCGTGACAATAATTCCCGCAAACTAAAGGGTTTCGTGACATAGTCATCTGCGCCCATTTCCAAACCGAGAATTTTATCCATTTCATCATTTTGCACGGTGAGCATTACGATGGGTTGCTTGAAATTTTGTTGCCGAATCTCACTGCAAAAATCAAAACCCGAACCATCTGGAAGCCGAATATCTAAGATGATAAGGTGGGGTTGATGCTCGCGTAAATAATCGATGCCAGACGTGCCTGTTTGTGACCAGAAAACATGATAACCTTCACGCTCCAACCCTGATTTTAAGCTGGTTGCAATACCGCTATCATCTTCAATTAGCAACAAATTGTAATTCATCAATCATCATCCTCAATGGCATGGTGCGACAGTTGAATCATGAAACAGGTCCCCTCAGCATTAGATGTAAAATGAATGGTGCCGTTGTGCTCCTCGACGATGGTTTTAGCTAGCACCAAACCTAAACCACTCCCCGGATAAGTCGTGGCATTATGACCACGGGTGAAGCGATTAAACAAGTGCGGTTGATCGTCTTCCGGAATACCGATACCTGTATCTTTGACCAAGATTTCTAAACTTGTCCGCTTGTCAATCAGTTGCACCGTCACTTGCCCGCGCGCAGGGGTAAATTTGAGGGAGTTATCGAGTAAATTATCCATGACACGGGCGATTTGGGCTTCATCCGCTTGCATCGATACAACCTGATCGGGTACATCTAAACGAAAATCGATATCCAATTGCTCCGCGCGTGAGGCATACCCTTCACTGACTTGCCGAAGTAGAGCACCAATATCCACATCGGCTATATTCAAACTGAGTTCATGCGATTCAAGCCGCGCCAGATTAAGCAGATTTTGGGTCAGATGTGATAACCGCGTCAATTGAGTTTGCGCTTGTTCCACAAACTGTTCGTAATCCGTTGCATCACCTTCCGCCAGCTCTAAATTGGTTTGAATAGCCGTAATTGGCGTTTGAATTTCATGCGCGGCATCCGCCACGAACCGTTGTAACGTGGCAATGGTCAATTCAACGCGTTCCGCCATATGGTTAAACGAGTCCGCCAAAATGCCTAATTCATCGCGGCGGGAGAGTTGAACACGCGTACTGTGGTCACCTTCGGCCATGCGCTCCGTGGCCAGCGCCATCATTTGCAGAGGTTGACTAAGATTTCGACTACCAATCCAACCCACCAATGCCGCCAATAAAATTGCAATCAGACCCGCCCCCAATAGGCTCGTCTGGACATTTTCAATAATGGTTGTACCAAGGGCCGGACCGCCCGCTAATTCTACATAACCAAGAACTTCGTTATTTTTGTCATGAATAGCCAGCCGGTAGGTTTGATCTGAATAGGGAATATCTGAGCGTTTAGCTCGGCTATTCCTCTCGCTATCAAAGCCATAGCCTCCATACGCCCGCCGCTCAAGGAAAAATGGAAAACGTTGACCAACCAAAACGGGTTGATCAGCCACTTCCCAGACCGTATTGGGTCGTGGATCGGGGAACAAATTCCCTTTACTTCCATTGAGTACAATGCTTTCGGGGGTAACCGTATCCACGGTGAGGAAAGAAACCAGTTGGGGATCGCTAAAACTGGTGATGCCATCAAAGATAATATCGGCGTTGCTCAAATCGAGGACATCTTGTGTATCAGACGGATAGGCATCCGCTGGTAGTGGCCCCATGATTCTTTGATTATCTAAATAGGGTTGGGCCAAATTAACAGTGAGTTGATGGCGGTCAACTTGATAGCCGGTATCAATGATTTCTACTTCATTCGCATCAAAAAGACGCAGACGTGTATCTGAGAAAAAACTAAACTGATCCAAAACAGGACTCAATTCAGCGACATTTCCCCCATCATTCCAAACCGCTTCCAGAAATGGTTGAAGGGCCGTTGCGTTTTGTTCAAGATATTCTTGTTCGCGCTGGTTATAATAGTCATTGAGCCCCCAGAGCAAGACGCCACCCAACACCACCGTGGTGAGCAGAGCAATACCCGCATAACTCAGCGGTAATTTCCACCGAATCGATTGAAATTTATGGAGAAGCAGTTTGATTTGTTTTTTCATGAATATCATTGTGTTCTATCCCGCCATCTACAGGGATTTTTTTTTGATTGAGGTCATGCGTGTACACAACCAATGTAGGCTGTTAGAAATCTTGGAAAGAAGGTAACACCAAAAATCTTTAAACGAGTTTACCTAAAACTCTTTCTAAAAGTTTTGGTCAAGCTTTTACAAAAGCTTGGAAAGTCTTTTTTCTAGAAAATTCCTGTGCTTTGCATCAACCCATGACCTCATTATATGTCGTTTAACTATCGGCTGTCCGGTAGAATATCCACGGCCCACCCGATGTACAATCAATAATCGTATGTCCGTCTTCATCTAAGGGGAAGACATACCAAGTGTAGGTGCCTTCCTGACTAAATTCATCACTGGCGCTTATTTGTTGATTTTGGCGGAACTCGATCTTTTCCTCATAAACAGTCCCATCGGGCCGCACAATCCGAATCATATTTTTTGGGGCTAATGGTCCGCGCCAATTAAAAGTAATCATACCATTGCTGGGCACCGTGCCACCATTGGCGGGGGTCAATCCTTCAAAAGCAATACAGTCAATAATGGGTTCATAGGGGGCGACATCCCCTGGCACGCGTAAAACTTGTCCAATTGTGATCAGGTTTTTATCCGCCAAACAGTTACCTTCAGCCAAAACATCCGCATACGTGTCATATTTTTCGGCAATCGTGGCGAGGGCATCATCGCGTTGCACCGTATAGGTTAGTCCCCAATCATCCCGTGGTTCACACGCTTCGGTGCTTTCCGGTGTTGGCGTGACCAATCCATTCAAGCCCTCAATATCAACCTGTGTATTTGAGACAGGGGTCGGGGTAATGGTCGGCGTTTGCGATGGCGTGGGCGTCATGGTCGGTGGTTCAAACGTCGGTGGTGGCTTGAGCGTGACCGAAGGCGTTAGGGTCGGCAACGGGGTATTCGGTGGAATCGTTTCCTGTTGCGAGGCACTTGACGCATCCCCATTATCTTGACCATTACTGACAATAATCACTTCGGGCATGGGGTCCGCTTGTTCACCAGAACTGGTATATTGGTCAATGAGAAAGCCCGCCCCCAGTGCCATGCTTAAGATACCTACAGATACAATTGAACGAATAATTAAACGTAACATTATTCAGTTGTCCTCTCCAACGATAATTCTTGCTCTTCAACAGATGGTTGACTGATAATTTCAGGTGCTTCGTCTTGGCTAATTTCACGTTCTTGAATTAAGCCGTTTTCTAGGTCATAGGCATAATCGACAAAGTGCGTAATCATGGGATCATGACTGACCATCAAAAAAGTGGTGTCTTGTTCGTGCGCAATCTCTTGAAAAAGTGTCATAATTTGACGGGTAGTCCGTGTGTCCAAACCATTGGTCGGCTCATCGGCGAGAATGAGCGCGGGTTTGGCCGCCAAGACACGCGCAATGGCAATCCGTTGTTGTTGACCCCCACTAAGTTCAGCGGGAACATGCCCCGCCCAATCGGTTAACCCGACCTGACTCAACACGGACCGAATGCGTTTCCGGCGCTCAAAATAGCCCAGACCCCGTAATCGTAACGCCACGTCAATATTTTCAGCGGCGCTATAGGTCGGCAATAGCGTTGTGCTTTGGAAGATAAAGCCGAGTTGTTGACGACGGAGTTTTGTTTTACGACGATCTGA
Organism: Anaerolineae bacterium; assembly: GCA_050303635.1. GTDB lineage: Bacteria > Chloroflexota > Anaerolineae > Aggregatilineales > J027 > JAKEEQ01. The sequence continues at coordinate 3,815 of JBNLCD010000107.1, read as the reverse complement.
CATTTTGAGAATATTGTGGCCTAAGACTTCAATTTGACCGCTGGTTGGCTTCAGCAAGGTCCCGATCAAATTAAGTAGGGTTGTTTTCCCGCTCCCCGATGGGCCAAATAAAGCGATGATATGCCCCGCTTCAACTTCGAGATTAATACCATTGAGGACATGATGAGATCCAAACGATTGCTGGATATCGGTCATTTTGACAACTGATTCGCTCATGCCCCGCGCCTCCAAATTTGATACCAGCGTTTGCCCGAATGGTTGGTGTTCTCAGACTCTAAACTGAGTTCACCCCATTCATCAGCTTGTTCGGGTCGTAAAAGTACCCCTTCGGGCCGAATTTCCACGGAAATATTGCCATTTTGCAGGGTGTGTTGAATACGTTCTGGTAAGGCTAAGCGCCCTTCATCATCTAGATGTAAACCCTGTGAGGCTTCAGCTTCGGTCACATCTTGCCCCAAAGCACCATCGCGCAACGTCAACACGCGATCCGCATAAGCCGCCATGGCCGGGTCATGCGTCACCAGTAAAACCGTCAATTGATAGGTCTCACGCAAGGTTTGGATAAGTTCCATAACTTGGGTTGCCGTTTCACGATCAAGCGCCCCGGTGGGTTCATCGGCCAGTAACAAACTGGGCTGATTCGCCAGCGCGATGGCCAGCGCAACCCGTTGTTGTTGCCCACCGGATAAAGCCGACGGGCGTTTACGGCTATGCTCGCGCAAACCAACCGTTTCTAAAAGTTCTAGAGCGCGACGGCGGCGTTGTCGATAACCCATGCCCGCCAGCATCATCGGCAACATGACATTATGCAGGGCACTGCGATGTTCCATTAAATTGCGCCCGACATCCTGCCAGATAAAGCCCACGCGCTGGAGGCGATGTTCCATTAAACGCTTGCCTTTGAGTTCCAGTAAATTCACAGTATCAATGGTGAGTTGACCCGCAGTCGGTACATCCAAGCCCCCCAATAGATTCAACAGAGAACTTTTACCCGCACCGCTTGGCCCGACAATTGCCACCATTTCGCCGCGCTCCATCTTGAAATCAATACCTTTGAGGGCCACCAATTCATGATCGCCTGCGCGATAGGCTTTGACCACATTTTTGCAATCTATATAGATGCTCATGGGGCAATCACCACATCGCCTTCGTTGACACCACTCGTAATTTCGACCCGATCATCGGTTTGCAACCCAATCGTGATATCCACGACTTGATCACCAGTTGGCGTATCTAAAACCACAAAAATCCGATTTTGGAAGGTTCGAATCGCCGCGGGGGGTAGCCATAAAACGTCTTCACGCACGTCGAGTGGCAACGTCACTTCAATGAGTTGACCATCGGCCACATCATCCAAAGAAGCGGCTACCCGCGTAGTTTGATCAGCCTCGCGATTGGTCAACGGAATTTGACGCACCACACAACCGACCGCTGTTTCCGGTTGATTGGCTACCTCACACGCGCCAACCATGCCCACGCTGAGTTGTTGCGTATCGCTGAACGCTAAACTGGCAATGACTTCAAGTGGTTCAGGAATGCCAATCACAATAACGGTTTCATACGCTGAAGCGGCGTCACCCGCCGCAATATTCACTTCGAGCACCACGCCATCCATGGGCGCATAAAGCGAAGAATTCGCAATATCTTCCTCAATGCTGTCGATGGATAATTGCGCGGAACGCACACTCGCATCATCTGCGGTGGTCTGGTTATTCTGGGCTCGGTCTAAGCTCAGTCCGGATGAAATCACACTATTTTCTTGTTGTTGCAAACTGATAAGCGAGCTGTTGTAATTTTGCGCCGCTGAAAAATAGCTATATTCGGCACTAGCTAAAGATTTCTTGGCATTTTGGAGTTGTTGATAGGCATTATCGACTACACTTGCTGAGGCGGTCGGATCACTGATGGCTTCGAAGTAACTCCGTTCAGCATCATATAAATCATCTTCGGCTGTATCCAAATTCAAGCGCGCTGACGCCACACTCGTCCATGGCAAACTATTTTGCGAGTTTTGCAGAGACAAATTTGCATTGGCGAGGTTAATTGTCGCGTCCTCAACTGCTTGCGTACCACTGGTGCCTTGTTCATTTAAGCTCGTTTGCGCCGTTTCGAGATTAATTTGCGCCGATGCCAATTGATTCTCTAAATCTGAGGTGTCATATTGGGCCAATAATGTTCCCGCCGTAATGGCATCTCCGCGCCGCACATTAACTTGACTCACTGTGCCTCCAATCGGAAATGAAAGCGTGGTTTGATCACGCGGTCGCCAGCGTCCGGTGAAGGTCAATTCTTCTTGAACCGTCCCCCGTTGCACTGTATAAGTGGGTCGGGCGGCGGCGGGTGCGGTGGGAATCGGTGTAGCCGTTACGACTTGTTGCGCACCATTTGAGGCTGTATCGGTATCCCGAAAGCTATCCACGCTTCCACACGCGGATAAGCCCAACGCGGCAATAATAAGCAGAATCACAACCTGCTGAAATTTTCTAGTGAAATGGGATGTTTTATAAAACCCTTTGTTTTTGGCGAATAGTCCCCTCTCCCCCATGTTTGGGGGAGATGTCGCGCCAGCGACAGAGGGGGTAATCCCGTCCGTAATTTTCCTAAACAAGAAATTTAATCTGTTAAACCAAACGCGCATAACTTAAGCATCTCCTAGTTTGACGAGTGTTGATAATTGTTGACGATTGAGGAGAAGCGCCGTGCCAAACGTAATACTCAGCAAAAGCGCCGCAAAAACGACATAAACTTGGGCAATATCATCCCATGCCACGCGCACTAAATAAGGCGGCAATCCACCGCTAAAATCGAGCAATGGCAAAAAGAGCAATGTCGTCATGATACCGATGCCGGTGCCGCTCAAAACGCCGCTCAGCACGGCCATCCCCTGCGATGAAATCAGATAGGCGCTTACTGAAACTTGCCGCATTCCCATGGCGCGTAACGTACCGAGTTGGAGGGTTTGGGCTCGGAAAGAAGCAATCGTTTGCATAATACTGCCCACCAGTGTCAGGAAAATCGCTGAAACAAAGCCGACGGAGAGGAAACCCAAAATCCCCCGCCGCGAGGGTTCGGTTTGGGCAATGAAGAGTTCTTCTTGTGGATTCACCCACTCTAAGATGGGATAGCCCAACGCGCGCACTTCGGTTTCAACGTAATCAATATCTGCATCATCAGCCAATCCGAGCCAAATATTGTGCGGGAGTTCCGTCCCGACAAGTTCAAAAATGGGTTCGATGTTACCAATGAGGAAAAACGCTCCGTCGCGCGGATCTTGCGTGGGGAAGTAATCCACCACACCCAAAATTGTGACAGTCGTTGGATAGGTTGAATTCAAAGCGCGCACATTGAGGTTAATCTGTTGGCCCACAGCCAAATCATATTCATCCGCGATTTGCGAATTGATAATCACGCCTGTGCGATTGGTCGCCAGCAAATTCATGAGTTCGGCAAGTGAAGCGTCGGCATAATCATCACGGAAATAGGCAATCGAGGGCAATGACCAACGATCCACCGCAATAAATGTGCCTTGGACGCGTGAGGTTGGCAAAACCAATTCTGTTTCATATTCACCGACGCGTGAGGCCAGCTCAATGCCTTCAATATTGTCGAGTTGGCTAATGGGGAGGGTGTTATAGCCTTCGACGGTGACACTGGTACTGCCGCTTGAATCGGTACTCGTGCTGGTTTGCGCATCAGCGGCCACAATCAACACGCTATCGGCTCCGGTGCGATATTGAATCACATCCTGCAAACTTTGATCGAGAGTACTGGCCATCGACGCGGTAAACCCAATCAAGCTCAGCGTAAAACCCATC
>JBNLCD010000106.1:0-12491 GCA_050303635.1 Anaerolineae bacterium | reverse complement strand
CCAATCCGGCGCCTTCGCGACACTTAATAAGACTTTATACTCACGTCCCATTTGATAGGTTGCCCATTGGACACGTAAAGCATAAGCATAAAATAGATCACTATACTGTCCGGGGGTAGGTTGCATTTCTTCCCACGGAAGCTGAATTTTCACCCAGCCAAAAGCGCCCATAATATTCGTATGCATGAGTGAATAATCCCATTCGTCACCTGTCAAAAATGGATGAATTTGTAACCCAAAATTCCAGCGATCAAATAAGGGGTAATTCTTCAGCAGAAGGAATATCCGGAGACGGCATGGGTGTAAACGTAGCAGTGGGTGGCGGTGTATTACTCGGTACAGGTGTCACAGTCGCTGTGGCCGTTGCCGTTTCAGTTAATGTGGGTTCTGGTGTAGAAGTATTGGTCGCATTTTGGGAGACTTGGGTTGTGCCGACCAGTATATCTTCTGAATCAACGGGTGTTTCCGTTGTAGTCAAACTTTCATCTGGGGCAGTGGTTGGTATGGTGCCACTGATGGGCGTGGTTTCTGTTGGGTCAGGTAAGCTGTCATCCGGGGTAGCGGTTACGTAGATGACAATTGGTGTTGGTTTTGCATTATTACAAGCAACCAAACCCAAGAGTGTAAAGATAATTAAAAAAATACCAATAAATTGATACCGTTTAAACGTTAACGACACAGAAACCTCCTCTAGCAATGACAAAACACGTTCATCATAGCACAGGAGTGTTAAATTTTAGCAAAATCGTGAGGGAATCGGTGTGTTACCGTCGATAAGACCACACTACAACGATGCTCAATAGACCTATAATGCCCGCCAAGGCAAACATCCCATACGCGGCATAGTTATTAAACAAATCTTCGACTAAAGCATCATCTTCACTTGTTGCAACAGCGGCGGTGGTGGCCACCGGTACAATATCATATGAGGTTAGGGGTGGTTCTTCAACTTCAGGTGGGGTATCTGGGATACTCGCGCCCTGTACAACACCAAATTGCACGAGAATTTCGCGTTGGGGATAAACTTCAACTTGCAGACGTGGACTTGCAATAAAACCATAGCCTGAGGGGGCCGTGGCTTCAATAGTTTGGAGGCCGACACTCACGTTATCAACGCATAACATGCCATCCGCACTATCAATTGTATAATCTAATTTATCTAATGAAAAACTGCCGCCTGCGACTGGATTTTCACCTACATTTGGCCATAAATCCGTATTCTTATCTTCAAAAAATTGCACACACACACGTCCACCCGTCGTTTGACGCAAGCGCGTGCGTCCCGGATGGTGCATTGAGGTCATGTGGTGTGCTTTAGAAAAAAAATGGGAGGATGCCTCCGGTAGGAGGCTCCCCCCTTTCTCAACATCTGGATTGCTCCAGTCAGGAGTACTGGGTCCAACGCCTCCCGACGTACTCGCGGAGCCGTTGTTTACCGGCGGCGGGAGTGGTGTCGGATTGGCTGTTGTATCAGCTTGTTGAGTTGGTGGTGGAACAGGTGTCGGGGCACTGGTAGTAGCAGTGGTACCCGGCGCATTTAGTAACTGACCCGTTGTGGGGTCAACTGAACCCGGTGGCAGAATAATAATTTCTTGGCCAAGGGTAATGATAGCGGGCGGTAGATCCCAGCCATTAAATTCAAGGATTTGATCACGCGTGACATAATCACGATAGGCTACATAGATACTACTAAAGGTATCACCATCACCTACAACATGGACAATACTGCCATCTGGACGGGCAGACTGTGGATCAACGAAAGGTACGTAGGCTGGCGGCGGTGGAACTTCGGTACCCTCTGGGGTAACACCACCGTTAAGGGGGGCACCTTCAGTAATTTCAACTAAAGAAGCGTCATCCCAAAAAATTTCATTGAATTCCATAGCCACAGATTGTGTCCAATAAGTAAATACAGTGAGATTGCTTGATTCCGCTGTAATATCAGCGCTCACAGCACCCCAGGTAGGTAACCAAGGTTGGCTATAGCCACTCCATAAGACCGTTGCGGCATTTGGATCGGTACCACCCGTTGGATCGAACCCGACGCGAACTTTGCCACCAGAGTCTTGGTCTGACCACCGACCGTTACTATCACGGCAGGGGTCACCCGCATTTTCGTTCTTGCATGTCCACATTAACGCATAAATAGTGAACCGATACATCTTACCTTGTTCAACGCCTACAGTTTGATAACCACCGGCGGTGCAGGTTAAGAAAGCACACCGTAGTACCCATGAAGCCGGTGCCGAACGATATTCTTCCACAAATTGATGATAGTCACTGATAGGAGCTTCACCATTTGCCCATGCTGTCCAACTTGATGGGACTTGCCCCTTAGCGCCAATACCATAATACGGTACGTTCATTTGAGGATTACCAATTAAATTGGTTCCTTGCGCTTGAGCGGACTGGGGTTCAGGTAGAACCGCCAGCGCCGAGAAGGCAATGGCGAAGAAGATTACCACAACAGTAATTTTTGCCAATGCGTTTTTCATATAGATGCCCTCTATAAATTGCAATTGTTAATGATGCCAAGCAAGAATCTGCTGGCGTGTCGGATTGTAGCATGGCAATAAGGAGGGGTCAACTTAAACCATATCGTTTTATTGAACGTGGGGAAATAGGTGGTTTTTTTGGCCGACGCATTCAACCCGAATATCTTCGGGAAGGATAGCTTTGTCTAGATAAGGGAGTTGCGTTTGTCCTTAAGTCATTTGTTCTCATTCTCAAAATAGAGACCTGTTTTGACTGTTATTGAGCTGTTCTGAGGTAGCTAAATTTTTCTATATTCAGCATAAGTCGCATTATTTGGTCCGTATCTGAAGGGGTATCCATCAGATTGGGCGATAAAATTATCATCACAAAATACATGAACAAATAATTTTATTGGTTGGCCCGATGCTAAAATTTTTAGTTCGTGATCCTGTATGAGTGTAACTGTGGCAGGATCCAATGCTGCATCCCTTTTCTGGAAAAATAGCGATAATAAATATAATTAAATATGGCTTCAGCCATCGAAAATTGTGTAATGAATGGGTGATATAGGTAAACGAAACGATAACCAGCAAACCTTAAATAATGTTTAGTCGGCTCAGGCATACATTGTTCTAAACCGTCAATTGAACCAAGAAATTTGATATTAGGAATATCATCCAAAAATAGAGGAAGGTCTTACACTATAGCCATATATAACTATAGCTAATAAGATAGGCGTTGATTGACCAAGGTAAATAATAAAACGATTTAATCCGCGAGACTGCTTAAGATTATTCATAGGGAATTTTTTAAACTGTTGAAATTATTGTGGAATACCAAATCATGGCATCGAAAATACATTGGGTAGGCAATAGTTATGCTCACTCAATTAAGCTCATTCTCAACAATATTGGTAAGGATAAAACAGATTAGCATGAGCAACCAATCCCAACCTAATCGCTATTCCGAGTATCCCAATCATTACTCTGAAGAACTTTCACCACGCAAACGCAAAAAGAAAAAACAAGATGGTGAGCGTATGTGGCTCGGTATAGGGTGTTTGATAATAACCGTTGTTGGGCTGGGTATACTCCTTGCAAGTGTTATCTTCTGGCTAGCGGATTCACCGCAAGCGACACCAGAGCTAGCCGTCATTACTGAACCATCTGCTACACCAACCCTTACCCCTGCGCCGACAATTACTTTAACATTTACCCCGGTCCCAACCTTTACCCCGCAGGGATTATTTCTGACAACAACACCGATTTCAACAGCGGATTTGCCAACATTAGCGCCGCAACTAACCCCGGTTCCACTTGATAATCGGGTCATTGATTTGATTTGGCCACGCAATACGAATCAACTTATTACTGCTAGTTCCCAAGGCGTATGGGTTCTTGCTTTAGCGAATGATATATCTGCTCAAAAATTAAGTACCAGTCCCAACCGAATTGTCGATGTGGCGCTTAGTCGGGATGAAAAATGGCTAGCGGTGGCTTATGCTGATGGTTTTCTAGAATTATGGGGTATAGAAACCCTTCTACCGGGTGAAAGTGTAACCACTGGCCAAACAATTTTTGCTATCGAATTTTCACCAACAGAAGATGTATTAGCTACCACGCTAGAAGATGGGACGATTGTTTTGTGGAGCGTTGATGATTTAGCCGAAATTACTCGTTTCAACGGCGATCTAACTCATTTTAGTTTGGCTTATCGGGCGGATGGTCAACAACTGGCGGTCGGTGGTATTAATAGCCGTGTGGATTTGTGGAATATTTCCACTGGCGAGGTCGCCGCAACTGTAAATGCCGATCATGTGGGATGGGTCATTGCTTTAGATTATGCGGCCAATGGTCAATGGGTGGCTTCCAGTGGTGAAGGTGGCGCAATTTTTGTCACAGATAGTACGAGTGGTGAACGATTATACACATTACCCGCCCAAGCCAACGTTGTACAATTTAGCCCGGATAGTACGCGTTTAGCCAGTGGCGGTGAAGATGGTATCGTACGAATTTGGGATTTTGCGGATGGGGAACAATTTGCTGAATTTGATTATGAAACAGCTATCACGAGCTTAACATTTCGATCTGATGGAGCGTGGATTGCCGTCGGTGGCTTATCTGAAACAGTCCGCATTTGGGAAATTAGCTCAGGTAATTTACTGTATGAATGGTCGCTCGAATAAAGAATTAGAACTCAAGCTTGCGTAATTCGTCGAGCACTTTAGGCTGAATATAGCCTTGGCTGAGTGCATGTTCAGCCGCTACCAAATTGTTTTTTACCAAATGAAATTCTGTGCCGTAGGCTTCAAATTGACGTGCTATTTGCGCAATTCGCGTTTGATGTTCTGCTGATCGCTCAACTTCATGCACATAGATGGCTTGTACTTGCTGAGGGAATTGTTTGACAATTTCCAGATAAATTTCAGCATCTAACTCACCATTATCACCAATTAAGATAAACGGCAAATCAGGATAGAGCGCTAAAATACGACTGATATGTTTAACTTTATGGGCAAACTTGGGCGGCTTATGTAAATTGAATAACCCTTGCATGGCAATATTCCGCATCAAAAAAGGTCCCAATGGAATCTTGTGTTTCTCGAAGAATTCTAAAGTGAATCCATAAAGTTTGAGCGGGCTACTGCTTACATAGAAAAACGGGTTACGCGTATTTGATCGGCCTGCTTGTAAACCACGATAGAACTCAGGTACACCAGTAACAGGTTCGCGGGTATAGGCATTATGTGTAAACGTGTTCCAGAGCATACGAAAGCGATAATTCACATGGGTCTGGATAACCGTATCATCTAAGTCACTGATGACACCGAATTCAGCATCGCTTGGCGGAATAATGATTTTACTGACAACACCAGTCTCAGCTTGATTATTTAAACTAAAACTAGCTTCAGCAACGTGTTGATTAGCATCTAGTGGTTTAGGTAAATCAATTCGAATATCAAAATAACCCGTGTCATTTGTTTCAATGACGCGATGAATATATTCAAAGTCAATTTTGATCTCAGTATGCGGGATTTCGCGTGTACTAAACCGATGAATGCCATTCAGTGAATTACGCCAACGCGAATCGCCAAGGGTTGTACGATTGGTCCGTGGTTTTTTTAGACTATGTCCATGCAAATAAATGGTATGTTGTGATCCATAGCCTAAATAGGGCATGACGACAATCTGCTGAGGTGTCTGGGGATAAGCCAGCGCAAGTAGCAAATTATGCAATTGCTGGTCAATAGGACGGGCTGAATTCACAAGGACTTGCTTTCCACTGAATTTGTTAAATCACTTATGCTATTCTATTTTAACATGAACTAGCGTTGAAAAAACGTTTAATTGCTTGGATAATAAATGGTGCGAGGTAATGATTAACTCGGTAAAATGTCTGAGAAACCATATATAATCTGCACTTTGATTTTAGAGAGCATCGTTAGCGCACAATGCGATTTAGTAAAGATTTATCGCATAATTTACGGAAATTTAATGTAATTTTAGTAAAAATCTCAACGATATACGCTGTTAGCTAAAACTATTGATTAATCAACTTGCGAGTTCAATCAACTTGACAATGCGTTAGGACTCATTCAGTCAAAAGGAAAAGCAAATGTCACCAAGTTTAAATTCTCCCAATGAATATACGCATAAACTAAAAGATGCGCTTCTTGATAATTCCGCGCTTCGAGATGGGTTGACTGATGAAGAAGCGAAACCACTTATTGATTGGGCACTCCGCCAAGTAGATTATGTAGTTCCCACGATTGAAAACGACGAGGATGCGGAGTTTAAACAAACCAATCTTAATCGCCTTGTCCTCTATATCACACGTTTTACGACCCGTCGTTTAGATGATAAAGACAATGAGTGGGTTAACAAACAACTCGAACGCCTCGCTGAATTCAGTACATATATTGGGGGAAAATCTTTAACCGAGGCGGTTCAAAGCCAATTGGTCAATCATGCTGGACTAAGCAATGCTGAAGTTCTAACTATTTTGACATCCGCCTTTGATCAAGCGGAAATGCCAACTCAGCCCATGCCAAGTTCGCAACCCATTATTCCTACCGATACTGCGTTAGATGTCGCGGAACTTGCGGCTCGGCAAGTTGACCCAACTCAACAAACGACTGACGATACGCAGGCTGTGCAGGAACAATTAGAGGAACCAAAATCAAATTTTTTGAATAATCTTTCGTCTGCTATGAAAAAACATTTAACCGATATTGAAGATGATGAAACGCTTTAATAGTCCATATTGAGGAGATAAATTAGCGTGGCTAAGAAAAAATCATCCAGTAGTCGTTCACTTACGACTATTTTACTAGGTATTATTCTCACAATTGCCTTGTTTTATTTTGGTCTGGGCAATTTAGAAGACAATGAAGATATTCCGCCCGAAATCCGTGATCTGATTCAAACGCTCTTAGGCAAAGACGATGACACATCCTTTAGCGGTGACTGGTATACGGTTTATTTTACTGAGCCGGGTGCCAATGATAAAACCATTGAAAATGCAGTGATTGCCGCAATTGATGATGCTGATGAAACCATTGATGGCGCATTTTTCGAGTTCAATGTCGAAGGCATTACCAATGCAATGATACGTGCCAAGGAACGCGGTGTGGAAATCCGTTTTGTCTTTGATGATGATCATGCCGCCTTCGATGATGAAAGCACAGTTGAAGAGCTTGAAGATGCAGGTATTGAGTTTGTTGATGATAGTCGTGGCGCTTTGATGCACCACAAATTCATGATTATTGATGGTAAAGAACTCTGGATGGGGTCAATGAACTTCACCCAAAATGGTCTCTATCGTAATAACAACAATCTTGTGCGTTTAGATAACAAAGATATCATCGCCAATTACCAAGCTGAATTTGAAGAAATGTTTGTTGATCATGCGTTTAGCGCCAGCCAAAATCCGCGAGATGTTCCCTATCGTGAACTTAAAGATGGTGACGTAACCGTTGAAACCTATTTCTCACCTGAAGACGGTGATTTAATTGAGGCACGTATTGTTGAATTGGTGAATGATGCCGATAGTAGTGTGTATGTTATGGCGTTTAACATGACATCCGATGATATCGGAGAAGCTATTCTCGATCGCTATAATAATGGGGTTGATGTTCAGGCTGTGTTTGAAAACACAGGCAGTCTGACCGAATATGCCGAGATGCCACGCTTAGGTTGCGCCGGGGCAAATGTTCGCCAAGATGGTAATCCCGGTGTATTGCACCATAAAGTTATTATTATCGACAAAGAAATTGTAGTCACTGGTTCCTTTAACTTTAGTAACAGTGCCCGTGATGATAATAGCGAAAATGTTTTGATTGTCCACGATCCTAATTTTGCCAAAGCCTACTTGGAAGAATTTGATCGTCGTTTCGCTGAAGGCGAAGAACCAACCCGCTCTGAAATGGGATGCTAAGTATAGTAGCGGGGGAGATAACTGCAATCTCCTCCGCTATTTTGGTTATATACCACAATATGATTTGCCGGAATTCATCCCAAATGGTATATTCGTTTTCTGTAAATTGCGCGTTATACTAAAAATCCCTCGTAATAAAACGGTGTGTAATGGTATAATAGGTGGTGAGGGGTTCATGAATACTACTGGACTAAGTTTATCCAAATGACGCAAGACGTAGCCATTCTGATACAACAGATACTCAATCGAGAAGAAAATGCACTTGTTCGCCTTTATGATAATTACGGCGGATTAGTCTACTCTATTGCTGTACGTGTTATTCATGATGAAACTGCGGCTGAGGAAATTACCCAAGACGTCTTTATGAAGGTTTGGGACAAAGCCCATCAGTTTGATCCTCGTCAAGCCAGCTTTTCCACATGGATTAGCCGGATTGCGCGCAATACTGCAATTGATGCTTTGCGTAAAAAACAAAGTCGTCAACCCGATCAAGGCACATTCTCTATCGAAGAAAATCCGGTGGCCTTTGAGCAAACACTCGCCGCTAATTATAGCGATGATCCCACTCAAACGATTGCAATCTATAATGCCTTGAATGATTTGCCACAGGAGCAAGCGCAATTAATTTATTACGCTTATTTCGGTGGTATGACTCATAATGATATTGCTGAACATACTGGTATGCCGCTCGGAACGGTGAAAAGTCGAATTCGAGCAGGTATGCAAAAATTACGCGAAGTTTGGATGGCTAATCCAATTAGCCCATAAACTACGTATGTTATAATGAATGAATTATACTGGCAAACCAATTGAGACAATGAACAAACAAGAGGCTTTTGAATTAGTACCACTATATGCTCTCGGCGCACTCGACGAGACCGAAATACTTGCATTTGAGCAATTATTGGCTCAAGATGTTGATTTGCAGACTGAACTTGACCAGTACGGTGCTGTAGTGGATGTATTGCCTTTGTTTGCCACCGCTCAACCTGCGCCCAATCTTGAAGCCAAACTTCGTGAACGCATTCGGGCCCAATCATCATCTGGTGCGCAAACACCTGTTCAATCTAAGAATGTTTCTAATCTTAGCCAATATCGCAATTGGGTACTAGCCGCCGCGGCTGTAATTGTTGTTTTATTGGTCGGCATCATTGTATTAAATCCATTTGCGGAGGATGACGAAACTGAAAGAATAACGACTGCACAACGGATTGAGAATATATTAAATGATCCCAATCAGCGTCGTTTTGAAGTTCAACCCAAAGATGACTTCAACTCAATTGCCGGTGCGTTAATTGTCGACGAATCCGGCAAATTTGGCGTTCTTCAGCTTGAAGGGGTCACCAATTTACCTGAAGGCCAAGATTTCCAGATGTGGTTTATCATTGATGGCGAAGATCGTATTAGCGGCGGTGTATTTGACTCAACCGCTGAAAATACCGTTTTACATTTCGTCGAATTACCCGAAAATTTTGACGCATTTGAATCTGTTGGCGTCACCGTTGAACCTGATGGCGGATCACCCGCGCCAACGGGTGCCTCAGTGTTAAGTGCGCCATTGCTCCCCACCCAATCATAATTTCAAGATCACTTCAATTTATCTTATAGCCATCATGCGTTTGCGTTTGTGTCACGCTTGTTTTGTTTGCTTATGACATGAACCTTGTAGGTTTATAATTTGGCAACCACTCCCCATGCACATCAATTAAATCATCGACCAGTGCCCAAATCTGTTCCAAACTGAGTTCAGCCGCCGTATGAGGATCAAGCATTGCCGCATGATAGATATATTGACGTTCTTGAGTTAATGCCGCTTCAACTGTCAGCGACTGGACATTAATATTGGTTTGCATCAAGGCCGCCAATTGAGGCGGAATAGCTCCAATCTTTGTCGGTTGAATGCCATTTCTGTCGACAATACAAGGTACTTCAACGCAACATCCCTCCGGCACATTATCGATAATACCGTTGTTCGGAACATTGCCGTATATAAGGCTGACTTCGCCTGTAAACAAGCTATGAATAATTTGAGAGCCATATTCTACACTCGGCGTCAGATCAATTTCTAAATTGGGCGAGAGTAAATTCGCGCGTACATTTTCCCAATCGGTTATTTGATTTTCACAACGGGTAATATATTCATCGAGCGGAATATTGAATGCTTCAATCAGGTCAGGCCGATCCCGTTTGATGTACCATGGCACATATTCACTAAGATGTTCACTGGATTCTGTTACGAAATAGCCTAGTCGCTGAAATAAGTCGTAGCGTGTCCGATTCCAATCTGGCACGCGATCTTCGCGAATCACATCATAAAGTTTGGGATATAAATCCTCGCCGTTGTGCTCAAATTTTAGAAAGAAAGCTAGATGATTAATACCTGCTACCAAATAATTTATTTCGTCGTAGCTGGCACCAATATCATGCGCGATTGCCCGTGCAGTATGCGGAACACTATGACATAACCCGACTGTTTTAATTGTCGAGGATCGGGCAATTGCCCAACAATTCATCGCCATTGGGTTTACATAGTTCAGCAAGTACGCATCCGGGCAAACTTCTTCCATATCCCGACAAACATCCAACAAAACCGGAATTGTACGCAGGCCGCGCATAATACCACCAATACCAAGTGTATCGGCGATAGTTTGACGTAGACCATATTTCTTCGGAATCTCGAAATCTATTACAGTACTGGGTTTATATCCACCGATTTGGAACATACAAATCACAAAATCAGCATTTTGGAGGGCTTCACGCCGATTAAGGGTTGCTGTAATTGTTGGGTGTACGTTTAATTTCTCGGCAATAATATACGCGATTTTTTTGGTAGTCTCTAACCGTTCGGCATCAATATCATGGAGGTTTATCTCTGCCTCAGCGAGCGCCGGATAATTTAGAATATCCACCAAGAGATTTTTCGCAAAAACAGTACTACCTGCGCCAATAAATACAATTTTCGGCATAGTTTCCTCCTCTGAACTTTAATCCCAGTCTGTAATTGTAGCCAAACTATTTTTTATATCAAAAATTTCGTCTAAATATGCCAATTGTTATCATGGCATTAATCAGGCTGATCCATATAATGTTGGATGCCTATGAAAACCCCATATCGTACTGTTATCTATAACCATAGGCGCTGAAAGGTATATGTGATGACGACTCCCAATTGGTGGAAAGATGCCGTCTGTTATCAAGTTTATCCCCGCTCTTTTGCTGACTCAAATGATGATGGCATTGGCGATTTGCCGGGATTGATTGACAAATTAGATTATTTGCAGTGGCTAGGTATTACCGCCATCTGGATTTCACCATTTTTTCCCTCTCCACAATTTGATGTCGGCTATGATGTCGCGGATTATCGAGATGTTGATCCTGAATATGGCACTTTAGCTGATTTTGACTGCCTTCTTGCGGAAGCCCATCAACGGGGTATTCGTATTTTGCTCGATCTTGTACTCAACCACACGTCGGATCAACACCAATGGTTTAAAGATTCTCGTTCAGCGATTGATAACCCCCATCATGATTGGTATGTGTGGCGTGAGGGTAAAGATGGTGGCCCGCCGAATGATTGGGAATCCCTTTTTGGTGGCTCAGCGTGGGAATATGATGCAACCGTCGGGAAATATTACTACCATTACTTTTTCAAGGAACAGCCTGATCTTAATTGGCGCAATCCCGACGTTAAACAACGTATGTTTGACGAGGTGCGCTTCTGGCTGGACCGTGGTGTAGACGGTTTTCGCCTTGATGCCATTGGCGCAATATATGAGGACCCCAATCTAACGAACTCCAATATCGATGTTGGTCTCGAAGAACTTTTCCTCAATTGGACACTGGGTGTTCTTGAAGGTACAACCGAGCAATTCCGCGCCAAAATCCGTTATCAGGATGATCTGCCTGAAAATCATGATGTGATGCAAGAATTACGGGCGCTAATTGATGAATATGATGATCGTGTACTCTTAGGTGAAACAGATGATGTGAAATATTATGGGAATGGCCATAATGAACTGCATTCCGTCTTCAACTTCGATATTTTGCGTTTTACACCAGATGACAACCTCAATGCCGCTAAAATAAGCCAGAAGATTACCGATCGTCTAGCTATCGTTCCTGACGGCGTATGGGAATGCAACACGATCGGTAATCATGACCGCACCCGGTCGTTTACCTTTTATAGTGAGAATCGTGCACGCTATGCAGTCGCTTTAGCAATGATGATGTTCCTGCGTGGTACACCTGTTATTTACAATGGCGAAGAAATTGGCATGTCGGACTTTTTGATGCCTGATTTAGATACCTTCCGTGATAATTTTGGGGTCTGGATTTACAATGTTTTGCAGGAAAAACGCAATTTCGATCATGCTGAAGCCTTGCATTATGGCAATGTGATGGGTCGTGATAAGTGTCGCACCCCGATGCAGTGGGACGCGACTCCCAATGCCGGTTTTTCTGCTGAAAATGTAAGAACGTGGCTTCCCATGAATCCCAATTATACTGCGGGAGTGGATGTGGCAAGCCAACGCGATGACAAACAATCCGTCCTGCATTACATACGCAATTTAATTCGTGTT
>JBNLCD010000105.1:0-12496 GCA_050303635.1 Anaerolineae bacterium | reverse complement strand
TCTTAGGTTTGGCAGATAGCAATGATCGTGAAGCGTTTTTCAAGATCATTCATCCCGATGATATTAGCAATGTGATTCGTGACTATCAAAATATATTTGAACAGAAAAGCGCCAGTCATCAATTTGAATATCGCATCGTCCGTCCCGATCAATCCGTTCGCCATATCCTGACTGTTTTAGAGCCTAGGTATAATGGGGATGGGCAGATTGAAAGAATTGTGGGCTACACACAGGATATTACCGCCGCGCGTGCCACTGAAGCACTTGAACTTGAACGCGCTAAACTAGCCCTCCAACTCGATCAGGAACGGCAATCCGCGCAGTTACGGGCCAAACTCATTTCCATTATTTCCCATGAATTCCGGACCCCGTTAACGATTATTCTGGCGTCGATTAGTATGCTGGCCAATTATCAGCATCGTCTATCGCCTGAAAAACAACAACAAAAAATTGCGAGCATCACGCAACAGGTCGATTATTTAGATCAGCTCCTCGATCAAATTAGCACGTTATCCAAAGCGAATTTGGGCTTTCTTGAATATAATCCGGGCGAAACCAGTGTCAGTGACCTATGTCAGCGGGTGATTGAACAGATGAAAATTGCATCCCAAGATTTGCATGATATTTCGCTTGAGATCCAGATTACGCATCCCACCATCCATTTAGATGCAAAACTCATGACACACGCCCTTATGAATCTGATGTCCAATGCTATTAAATATTCGCCTGCGTATACGCCCATTCAATTGAAAGTCACGGAAACGGATGATGTCTGGGAATTTATGGTAATCGATCAAGGAATTGGTATTCCCACAGAAGAACAAGATCAACTCTGGGAACCTTTTAATCGGGCCAGTAATGTCGGCAATATTCGCGGCACCGGATTAGGCTTATCGATTGTGCATGAAGTCGCCAAACAACATAAGGGCTGGCTTGAGGTTGCCAGCCAAATAGGGGAAGGCAGTACGTTCAAAATTGTGTTGCCGAAATAAGCGTGCGGTTGTGATTTAGTGAACAGCCTTCATCCCCTAGCCTCTCATAAGGGCAGGTTTTTAATGAGTGCCCGTAAATGATGCTATCTCGAAATTTTTGGGCAATGAATCTAGCCCGACAATCGCCCGCGAATAAATTCGGGGCTAAAAACCACCACCCTATGAATGGGTTTAAAACTCCTGAAGGCGAAAGGGCCCGCAAGTCAGTGGAGAAACCGCCCAGCTTGCTTCAACCTACCGTGTGCAAAATCGGCATCTTAATCTTTCATAAAAAATCTACCCCTGTGAGCCCACTCGTGCCTCGCGCGGCGAGGGGGAACTAAAACCATTCAGCCGGTCGCGGAGTACGCTTGAGTGTTTAAAATTGACAAAAAGTCTTAGGGGCAACAGCTTATTGACATGACTGGTAGGGAAAAATCTATGCATTTTTCCGTTGGCTTAATCATCAATGCTTATTTTGATGCTTGCGAAAACATCCCTTCCGGTTAACCGTGTTAGTCGCGCAACCCCCGTGACCGCGCCGCGATTTTGCTGAAATTGGCCGCTTTTACGAGATTGAATTCGATTTCAAAGAACGAGCGTTTCAAGGCATTTTTCAATGGATCGCTGTGGAAATCGCGGATATTTAGATTCCGCATCCAAATCGCAATCTGTTTGCGGAACAGGGCTTCATCGGTTTCGATGAGTTTCGCCAGATAGCCATTGTCCCCAATCCTGTCTTTGTTATTTTTGGCAAAGTCGACGGCGGCATTAAAGAATTCACCGGGCAATAATGGGTCGGGAATGCCCCCTTCAGCTTCGGTGCGTTCCTGCTTGACGAGAAATTCAATATGTTGGGCGGTTAGTTCCTCGATAACACCTGCGCGTATTTGCGTGGTGGGACGAGGTTTACCAAATTCTTGGAGACGTAAGGCTTCCGGCACATCTACATATTCTTCGGGAGTAATCGGGGTTGTCAGATTAACCTGAACTTCCTCACGGTTCCGTTGGTGTGTGATTTCGTGTAGCAAAACCTGTTGCATCAACCGGCGGGCTTCGGTGGTGCCAGCGGCGCGTGCCTCCGCCAGATCAACATCATTCACCACAATCATCCCCCGTTGCTCGCCATTGATGACACGGGTAATCTGCATGGCTTTACGGACAATACCATTGACCACGACGCCATTTTTTTCGACATCCGCAATCGTACTATGAAACGTGAACGGCGTGCGCTGGCGTAAGGTGCCGATGCGGCTAGCCGACACAAGCCCGATCATTTCCCCATTGTTCAATTGTTCCAACGCATAATTGACGGCACTGAGCGCAAAACCGCCGCGCGGCACCGTATTTTGCACATCATTGAGGAGCGCCGCAATATCGTGGTCCATGAAGCCCGCACTGACGGCACCGGCAAATTTACCCACGGGCAAATCACTCAGGGGTAATTCGGCAGGATCGCGGTCAATCGGCTTACCTTGATCAATGGCCGTAATGGGTTCTTTATTGAGTTCAGTCCATGTTCCCTGCCGCACAATTCCCGTGGCTTGAATATTATGGGTTGATTGAAACTGTTTGACGGCGTGAAATGTGGCCGGACCATACGCGCCGTCTTCAACCAAATTTGCCCCATGTAAATTTAAGCGCCGTTGCAGACGCCTGACTTCGGGACCCTGTGAACCAATCCCCAAAACAGGCACATTGGCGGTGGCCGTCGTGGGCGGTTCTAGCGTATCAACCGGACCCAAGACTTGGCGTTGAAGAAAATTTTCATCATTGAGCATTCTTTGGACGGCTTGATTACCAAAACGATGTTGAAGTTGCAATATTTTATGAGGCTCTGAAATATGGTTCGGCTTATTGGTGGATGGTGCAGAATCAACGAGTCTTGCTATTTTTCCACGTTGTTGCGGTATCCGAAGTCTATGCTTCCGGCGCACATTACTCATAAAGTGGCTCCCCTTGCCTTATGTGACCAGCGTAGTAAAAAAATTATATGAGTTTTAGATAGACAAGGACCTCAAGACCCTTGTTAAAGGAGTAACCAAGGGTTGAACACGGTAATCCCCAAATTAATCATAACAAGGTGGCTTATGTGGTTTGTCTCGTAAATAAAGCGGTCGAGAAGCGCGGTAGGCTGAAGCCATACCGCTAGCAATAAAAACAAGCATGCTAAAGCAAGCTTCGATTCTCGGTTTAGCTGTGTACGCTTGGTAGACATACCTCGCCAATTATGAGACAGACCAATAAATCCATAGCTAAAAAACAGCGTCCTATAAATGGACTACAACCGTCGCCTTCAGGAGTTTAAAACCCATTCATAGGGTGATGATTTTTAGCCCCGAATTTATTCGAGGGCGGCTGATGGGCTAGCATCATTACCCAAGCATTAAGAGCGTGCACAATTTGTGAGCAATTAAAGATAAAAGTCGGCGAGGGGATTCAGGGGTGAGGGTCAATTTTCTAAACTTCATGATTTAATGAACCCAAAATAAAAGAGAGTAGGCTCCCACAGTCTACTCTCTTGACAAATCTTCTCTAAAATTTAAAGTGTTAGATAGTTGACAATTGCGGTTGGGGTTGGGGTTGAACTTGCGGTTTGGGGGTACTGTATTTACCCGCAAATTGCGCGTGTAAAACCCGTTGCAACCGATCAAATTCTTTGACCGCCCACTGTTCGGCTTCTGCATGACTATCGAACACACCGACTTTGAAATTGAGACGATGCTTGCCGCTTTGATCATAATAGCTATTCAGCGCTTGCATGGCTTCGGGCGGGGCAACGAGCGCAAAAGCACCGAAGACGTCATCGGGTAAATGAGTGGGCAAACGCAAGAGCGTGCGACGCGCATAATCCGAGAGATACAAATCGGCACTGGATAGATCAACAATACCCACCATGGGCATGTGTTTTTTCCAGCCTCCTACCGTTTGTTTGATATACAGCAAAAACTGATACAAAGTGGTTTTGCTGTGATCATGAAATGTGAAACGCGCTACTTTTTTATTGTGTAATAAA
This sequence comes from Anaerolineae bacterium, assembly GCA_050303635.1. Taxonomy (GTDB): domain Bacteria; phylum Chloroflexota; class Anaerolineae; order Aggregatilineales; family J027; genus JAKEEQ01. The sequence goes on along the minus strand of JBNLCD010000105.1, from coordinate 8,509 downwards.
TTGATGGAAAATTTTCTAGGCATGACAATCACCCTCCTCAAAAGTTCTTATACAAATTATTAACAAGAACCGTCTGAATTACCATGAAAAGGGCGTGAAACTATCGTGAAAAGCATAAAATTTACCTGACAAAAACGTGATAAACTAAAGACACTTACCCATGTTTTGTGAGGAACAGTGATCCCATGGCGCAAGCAACAACCAATGTCTTAAATACCTTACTGATGGATGACGATATTCTGGAAATTATGTTTAATAGTTATAACCAGTTATTTATTGAGCGGCGGGGTCAAATTGAACAGGTGCCCAGCCCTTTTGCGACGCCCAAAGCATTTCGCACCTATTTAAGCGAAATTTTTGAAGACGATTATGATGACGCACAGCCGGTCAATCGGACGCGCTTGATTGATGGCTCGTTGGCCACATGGATTAAGCCACCAGTTTCCCAGGAGGGAAATTTATTGACCATTCGGCGGTTTGTGCGGCAACCCCTGACCATTGATAACCTGATTAAATTGGGTGCTCTGTCGCCGAAAATTGTGTTCTTTTTGGAATCATGTTTACGGGCCAATCTCAATATTTTGGTGGCGGGGGGGACTGCTTCCGGCAAAACAACGCTCACCAATGCCCTGACCAGTCTTATTCCGGCTAAAGAACGTCTGATCGCAGTGGAAAAGACAGCCTCTCTGCGTTTGCAACATCCCCATTCACTCAGCTTAGAAGCAGGCACTTATCCTTTTGCTGATCTGGTTGAACACGCGATGCAAATGCGTCCAGATCGCTTTGTATTTGGTGAAATTTCGGCGCAACAAATTAAACCGATCTTAGCGATTTTGAATGATGGTTATGATGGCTCACTCGCCAATATGCACGCGACTTCGGCTTATGACGCCCTCTATCGTTTAGAAATGATGGCTAAACAAGCCTATCCTGAACTAGACTTGTCCCATTTGCGCTATCAAATTGCGGAGGCTTTTGACGTTCTGATTATGATCGAGCGCTTACCGGGCACAAATATTCGCCGCATTACGAGTATTAGCGAAATCTTGGCCTATGATAGTGATGAAATTGAACTCACGCATATTATTGATTTCGATTTGCGCGGCATTGATAATGGCGTTGTTTATGGACGTTATCAAACGTCTGGCAATGTCCCCAGCTTTATCAATCGCATTATCAATATTGATGGGTATGGTGATTTTGCGGATGCCAACAATCTGCATCTCAACGCTGACTTTTTCTCAGAGGGGCCAGAAATCTAGATTCTTTAAAGATTCATTACCTTTTTTGTAAAAAAGGTAAAACCAAAAAACTTTAAATGAGCCTACATAAAGCCCTTTCTAAAAGTTTTGGTCAAGCTTTTACAAAAGCTTGGAAAGTCTTTTCTCTAAAAAATTTTGCACGCGAACCGCAATTGATGACATTCAGTTGCGGTTTGGTGTTGCATTCACTTAGCGATTTTGCATCTCATGGATCAGGTCGCGGCAATATTGATCGGCTTCAGTCGGGTCAATGGATTTACCTTGTGACCACGCTTCATCCATTTCGGCTGGGGTGAGTTGGCTCTTTAGTTGCGCCAGTGTATTGTCGTGTAAATCAATATCGCCACTATAGATGACAAACCCGAAATGTTCGCGATAATTCTCGGCAACACCCAATAGCTGGCAGGCGGTGCGCGCCTCATCAGCTTTAACCAATAAAAGAGCGGTGTAGAGCAGGACGCCATTGGTAATATGGATATTCTTGGCATCTTCGTTCTGGCTGAGCGTCGAATCCAAGAGATCCAACGCGGCCTTCAAATCATTTTCAAGAACCGCAATGCGCCCTAAATTCGCATAAGTTGTCGCAATGCGATTTGAATTCTGCAATTCTTGGGCAATTTCCAAAGATAATTCGTAATGGTGACGCGCCTGCGCGAAATCTTCCTGCCAGACATACAGTTCGCCAAGTAAATTTTGTATCCAGCATATTCGCACAATATCATTCACTTCAGTAAAAGCAGTCAGGGCTTGATTGGCCAAATCGAAAGCATCGCGCCCATCTTCTAGAATCACATTTTCATAAAGCGCTAGATAGCCCGAAGCCAGACCATACAGGGTTGGTTCGGCACTTTGTTCAGCATAATGGAGGGCTTGCCTATGGAGTTCCTGCCCTTTGGCAAGATTGCCCACATTTTTATAAAGATCGGCAAAATAAATATAGGCTTCGGCCTTCACCTTAGCTGAAATGGGAAGATCTAGCGCAAGGAACTTGTGATACCAATCAATGGTTTCTTGGAAATAGCCTTGTCGTCGAAAAATCCAATGCAAACCGGAGACGGTGCGAACGCCTTTTTCGACTTGTTGGGTTTGATAAAAATGTCTTAAGGTCGCGCGAATATTATCAATTTCCAGATTGGCCCGATTCACCAAGTAGCTCTGGCGATTACTATTGCGGGCACGAAAAGCCTCCTCGGCTTCTTGCAAAAAATAGTCCGCATGGTGTTGATAGACAGCCTGAAGTGTGGGGGTCGCGGTGAGTTGCTCGGCGGAATATTCGCGGATTGTTTCGAGCATACTAAAACGGGGCTCATCGTTGCTGTCTTCATACACATCGAGCAAACTTTTATTCAGCAACGACGCGATACCGTCCACCAGCCCGATTTCGAGCCCGTCGAGGCAAATCGATTCAACACTGGCGAGCGTAAATCCTCCCTGAAAAACCCCTAGGCGCATAAATAATATTTGTTCTTCTTCATCGAGCAAATCAAAGCTCCACGCCAGCGCATTCCGTAAACTGCGTTGCCGTGACGGTAAATCGCGCGGGCCATCTTTTAAAAATTCTAAACGATGGGTAAGTTGATCTAACATCGAATTCAACGGGAACAAATTACTGCGGGCGGCGGCCAATTCAATGGCGAGGGGCAAGCCTTCCAGATAATTGCAAATTTCCTCAATGGTCGTGAAATCTTCATCTGACAATTGCTGATTGGGTTGACGACGTCCGCTTCGTTCAATAAAAAGTTGGGCCGCTTCACTGGGTTGAGCGGATGCTTCGGCTGAACCGGCGGGCAACGGTTGCAGTTGATAGACTTGCTCAATTTGCCAGTATAAAATCTCACGACTGGTTAACAAGACAGTTAATTTCGGACAGTGCCGGAGCCACGCCTGCACATAATCGGCGGCTTCCATGATGTGCTCAAAATTATCCAGAATCAAAAGCATGTGTCGCGAGGCTAAATAGTCGGCCACAATGTCAGCATAAGTCTGTTGACTGTCTTCTTTTAAGCCCAAATGGATAGCCACTGTTTTAGGAAATTGGGCTGTCTCTTGCAAGGAGGCCAACGGCACAAAACAAATCCCGTCCGCGTAATTTTCGGTTAATTGGGAGACCAGTTCAGTCACAAAACGAGTTTTGCCCACGCCCGCTGGTCCGGTAATGGTTAAGAGCGTTTTGGTGGCGAGGAGCGCTTGGACTTCAACAAAATCTTGCTGACGTCCGATATAAGGATTGGTTATGCGGGGTATATTTAGGCTGAGCGGGGTCGTTTCCTTTGCCGATGAGAATTCCTTGGAAATAACATTATCTTCCGTGAGAATTCCCCATTCACGCGCCAAGTTCACCACTTTGATACGGCTATTGACGCCAAATTTGCTATAGATTTGTTTGTTATACCAACGCACTGTATTCGTGGTGATATAGAGCTCATCCGCCACCTGTTGATTGGTTGCGCCTTGGGCCATCAACTGAATAATTTCTATTTCGCGTGGTTTTAAATCATCAAGCAAAGGCTTATTCATCAACAATTTCCGATTTAAAGGCTGGGGCGGTGGCAATATGTTTTGAAGGATCAATCTGGCAAAGCGCTGACATGCCGTGGCTCGATGCGTTCGTCCGTGTATATCCCCATTATTTTTCCCAAGATTATAAGTAGTGTATCACACAATTTTTAAGCTTGAGAAAGCAAGCCGATACCTACCCATATCCGCAGATTCCATTTTCAACACGGCTAATTCGTCCATTCAACCCAATTATCTAGGTACGAAATTCATAAGAACCTCGTTTGAAGTTTGTATTGCGATAAACTTATTGGGTATGATTATAGAACAAATGTTCTATACTAAGTTAACCTATTGACTTAAATACCTAAGGAGTATGGTATGTTACAAGAACAAAACATCCGCACGCGGCGCGATGAAATCTATGATTACATCTGCGAATATGCCCATAAGCACAACGGCCCGACACCGAGTATTCGGGAAGTTGCTTTTTATTTTGACCGGAGCTATAGCACGGTCTATCGTCATATTCAGCAGTTGGTTGAAGAACGCCGCCTCGAATGGCGCGACGGAAAGTTGATTGTGGCTGAATCTAGCTGGTTCCCGCCGCTTAGCTCCATCTATTCATCAAACCAAAACGGACCGAATTAATCATGTGGGGAGGGGTTCCCTTGATATTAATTCCGTCCGTTTTAGAACTTTTTTGAGATTGTCAAATAAAAAATTATTCCGACAAATAAAAGGTCATGTGTTGTAATTCGGCTACCGGATCAATGTATTGAACATAGACATCTTCTGGGACGTTGAGGGTAATCGGTGCATAATTTAAAATGCCCCGGACGCCGTAGCGCACGAGATCATCGGCTGTCCCCTGCGCATATTCGGCAGGTACCGCCAGCATGGCCATTTTGATTTCATGGGCAATCACGAAATCATCAAGTTTGTCCATGCCTTGCACAGTAATATCACCAATATTTTGTCCAATTTTACTAGGATCGTTGTCAAATATACCGACAACGCGGAAACCACGGTTCACAAAGCCACCATACTCCGCCAAAGCATGGCCAATATGACCCGCTCCCACAACCACCATTTGCCATTCATGGTCAATATTGAGGATGTGGCGTAATTTAGCACGCAATGTTTCAATATGGTAGCCGGTTCCTTGTTTACCAAAGCCACCAAAATGAGATAAATCTTTGCGAATTTGCGCGGAGCTAATTCCCAAATGTTGACCCAATTCACGCGAGGAAGTAATTTCTTTACCTTGGCGAACCAGTTGATTTAGCGCTCGCAAATAAATGGGCAAGCGCCCAATAACAATATCAGGAATATCGGCTGGCATCTTTTCCCACCCAAAATATAGTTGAATAAATTTTCATCATAATGTCTTGTCAGTGTACAGAGGATAGGCATTTAGTGCAATTGTTAAAATGTTCACGAATGGCATATCTATGGTCGGCGTGCACTTTTTTAGCAGGCGGTAACCAGTGGGCAAAATTGAACTATCTTCGGCGTCATAACGTTAACAATAATCAATTGATCTAGCTAAATACTCTTCCAGAATATGATTGCGATAGTGCAGTCAGTTCATTCAATAAAATGTCCTATTTGAGGCATATTGGCGTTAGGCAATACAACCTATCCTTATCCTGTAAGCAAATTGTTGCTGAATTTAACCTAATATCAGGGAAGAAGGATCTTCAATGTATAAAACAGTATTTACTCGCGGGATAATCTACGCCTTAAGTATGGTGCTGATCTTAAGTGCCCTACCAACTCATGCCCAAAGCACTTGTGGCGATGAACAGTGTGAAGCTTTAGTACGCTTATTAGAATGGCATGATCCCATGACTGATCAGCCGCTTAATTTGCCGATTGATACTACTGCGTCTCTGGAAACTCAAGTTGTTGAACTTCAGGATCTTACACAATTAGATCTAAGTGACAGTGATTTGACCGAGTTGCCTGCTGAAATTGGTAATCTTACCAACTTGCAAAAACTAAATTTGAATAATAATGATCTCAATGAGTTACCACCTGAAATTGGTAATCTCGCCAATTTACAAGAGCTGTCTGTAGAATTTAACAATCTACATGAATTGCCTGCTGAAATTGGTAATCTCACCAACTTGCAAAAACTGATTTTACGTGGCAACAAGCTATGGGAGCTTCCCCTTGAAATTTATGATCTGACCAATTTACAGACATTGTCTGCAAGTAGCAATAAACTACATGAACTGCCGCCTGAAATTAGCAATCTCACTAATTTACAGCTACTGTATGTAGGCGATAATAATCTGCGCGAGCTTCCACTTGAAATTTATGATCTGGTCAATTTGACACGCCTAGGTATAGATGGTAATGATCTGCGAGTACTACCCGCTGAAATTGGGAACCTCACCAACTTAACGGTCCTGTATTTAGATGGTAATGAGTTACGTGAGCTACCACCTGAAATTGGCAATCTCACTAACTTGACATGGCTACAAGCAGATGAGAATGAGTTACGTGAGTTACCATCTGAATTCGGAAACCTAATCAACTTACAGACATTGGATTTAAGTTGGAATGCTCTCAATGAGTTACCGTCCGAAATTGGCAATCTCACTAATCTCACCAGTCTGACTTTAAATAGTAATGAGTTACGTAAGTTACCACCTGAAATTGGGAACCTCACTAACTTAACCAAACTATTTGTAGATGCCAATTATCTCAATGAGTTACCACCTGAAATTGGCAATCTTACTAATCTCACCATTCTGACTTTAGGTAGTAATTATCTGAATGAACTGCCTTCTACAATCGGCAATCTTACCAATCTGATATCATTGACTTTAACGGGAAATGATTATCTGACTGAGATTCCAGAAGCGCTTACTACGAAGACTGATTTAAAAATTCAGCAATAATAAAATCGGTTTTCAGTTATAGTTCTACTATTTGAAACTCATTCAGTCAGGTGTACATGATGTGCACCTGACTGATTATATATAGGGTATTTACCCTTCAATTATAGTCAAATTCGTATACCATCTCTGAGAATAGAATCTAGAACAGGATGAACAACTTTCATGCAAAATTATGCCGTTCATATCTATTTTGATAGCGTGCATGCTAACCTGATTACCCAAATTTGGCGGGCTTTGAAAGAGGCTGATCTTTCCCATGAAATGTTTGACGGGGCTTACCTCCCACATTTTTCATTGCAAATCGGGACTGTCGGCGATATCACTGAATTGGAAGCCGCGCTCGCTGACTATGCTCAGCAGACAGCCCCCTTTGTTATCAACTTTTCTCATTTGGGCGTGTTCCCGACAGATCCGGGCGTCGTGTATTTAGGCTTAACGGTGACACCAGACCTGCTTGCCTTTCACCGCGCCTTTCATCAACAATTTGCGCCCTATTTTACATCCCAATGGGACCATTATTTGCCGGGACAGTGGGTACCGCATTGCACCGTCGGGTTTAAGTTGACCCCTGAAATTGTGCCGGACGTGGTGGCCATGGTGCAAAAGCACGCGCAACCTGTCATCAATCAACCCATCCGCGCGGAAAAAATCGGCGTGGTCGAAGTTCCGAACTCGATTGAATGTTTTACTTTTGATTTACAGGGTGTGTCTTAATCGAGTATGGATTGCAAAATGGGATCAAAATAGGTCTGAACACGGTCAATCATGGCATCCAAGGTGTGTGTCCCGTCAACTTCAAAACAGGGCACCTCATATTTGATGGTTTGTTCCCAATAATATGCCATGAGTAGAAAATCGCGTTCCACAAAATTTGATTTGGCACGGTCGGGGTCGCTGGTTTCGAAGCGCCACGCCGCTTTATTCCGGCGCTCGACTGAAGCCAGTTTAAATTCACGCGAGGGAACGAGCCACAACGCCTGTTGTTTATCGGGTAAATGCGGCATGACGAGTTCTGGCGTCAGGCCAAATCCTTCAGCAATCACCCCTTGGTTTTCAGCGAGTAAGGCGGTCAGGTCACGTTGCACGAGGGGAAACCGATATTGAAAAGCATTCAAGGCGCGTTGCAGAAGGGTCTGCGGAGTTTGATTCAGCCAGCGTTCTTCCACCGAGGCTTCGAGATATGCCTGAATTTTGGGATCGTTCAGCGCGAGTTCTTGATGATGCGCCAGATCATGTTTGTCATAATGGTAAACAGCTAAATTGTGGCGTTCACCGATGGCCTGCGCGATACTCGTTTTGCCCGCATCCGTTGCACCACCAATCCATAAGACACGACTTAAATCCATTCGAACATCTCCCTCATATTCATTGATTTACGTTCTTATCAACAAAACATCTTTTGACGCGTTTTGAATAAATATCGCACGTTATTGTCACATGGCCCTCACCCCTCAATCCTCTGACAGGGGCAGGTTTTAATGATTGCTGTCAAATGGTTCTAGCCCGACAGCCGCCCTCGAATAAATTCGGGGCTAAAAATCATCACACTATGAATGGGTTCCAACTCCTGTAGGCGACAGGCGAAGTCCATTTATAGGACGCTGTTTTTTAGCTATGGATTTCAATCCGTAGCGGTTTTGCCACCTTGTCTCTTTAACCCTTCATAAGAAACTACCCTTACGAGGGGGTGAGGGTTATCACCCGAATTGACCAAAACTTTTAGAATGAACCAGTTTTACGGGCGTTTTGGTTTTGAGTTGAGTTTAAGGCAAGGGTCTTCAAGGCTTGGCCGGTAAATAATAAAAGTGTCTAAAACAGATCTACAGATGTAAACTCTTT